>JANTFT010000017.1 GCA_024763275.1 Anaerolineales bacterium
AGAAGCGGTCAGGCCTTCTCAACCGAGGCCTGGATGCGATCCAGATTACGCGGTTGGAAGGTGAACATACGGTTGACCACTCCAATACGCATATCATCCATCAGCCGCTGGAACATTTCAAAACCACGGGTCTTATACTGCACCAGCGGGTCCCGCTGGGCGTAGGCTTCCAGACCAATCGCCACCCGGAGAGCCTCCATTTCTGTAAGATACTCTACCCACAGCTCTGAGATCACTCGCAGGAACAGATCCCGGTAGATATTGTTCAGCACTGAGCGGCCCAGCGACTCCCGAACCTTCCCTTTGACATCCTCCGGAAGATCGCCAATGACCAGGTCGCCAACTCTGGAGAAAGAATCCTGGCCCAGTTCCTGGCGGATTGACTCCCGCAGATTCTCCTCCAGAGAGGAAAGCTGGATATCCTTGAGGCGGATGATCTCATTCAACCCCCAGGCATCCTGGATGGCCAGTCTGGCAATTTCCAGGTGCTGGAGAATCTCTCTTTCAACTTCTTCCGGCGGATAGCCCTTCAACAGCTCGGCCGCATAGAAGGGATAGCGCAGGCGCTGGGTCCTCAGCCAGACACGCCTGTGGCTCTTCTTGTCAAAAGCCGCCTGAAGCCCTTCTGCCATCAAATCCAGGATCTTGACCAGGTCCGAATCAGTCAGCTGGGATCCCTTCAGATCTTTCAGCCCTGCTTCGATGCTTTTTATCACGCGGGCATCTTCAGGGTCGTTGAAATAAGCTTCCTGCCGCCCCCGGAAGTAGTTCCGGACCCGGTCTGAGATCCACCCGGGGATGGTTTCCCAATCCAGATCCTCCAGCTGATTGTCCTCCACTTCCAGAGACGATCCCAGCAAACGTTCGATCGACCCAACCAGGCGCTTGAACTCCAGGTTACTGAGCTGATTCTCGATCTGGTCCCTGAGCTCCTGCTCCAACTCCTGGCCGGGGCCTTCAGCCAGCTCCCGGATCTGGGCAGGGTTCAGCTCAAATCTGGTCCTGGTCAGCTCCCGCAGCTCAGTGAACAGCATCTGGGGATTGACCGGTTCCTCCCTCCCATAGGAGAGGCCTTCAAGGAAGGTATCCAGGATTTCCAGCCTGGAGTCGAGCTGATCCTGATAGCGGAACTCCAGGTCCCCTACTACCCGGTCCACAGCCTCCTGAATATAAGTCTCTTCCGAGGAAAGCACCTGCTCACCCAGTTCTTTCAGGACAGGGAGCAGGCCTTCAGGCTTCAGTTCCGGGTATCTTTTACGGATCTCTTTGATCAGCAGGCGGATCGTAAATGAGGGTACCCTTTGGTCCGGGAAAGTCAGGGTGGGCTGGATCTGGGTCACCCAGGCCAGCAAGCGCCAGGGGCTGGCCAGATCCGCCAGATCACTCCCTTCCCAGTCGGTGTTTTCCACCCGGGTCCTCACTTCATCTTCCAGCATGGCAAGTATGTCATCCAGGAGATCCGCCTTCACAAATACGCGGTCCCGCTGCTGGTAGATCTTGGCCCGCTGGGTATTGAGAACATCGTCATACTCCAGCAGATGTTTGCGGACATCAAAGTTGGCCCCTTCCACGCGGTTCTGGGATTGTTCTACAATGCGGTCCACCAGAGGGTTGGCAATCGGCAGGGATTCATCCACCTGCAGGCGGGTCATCAAAGCTTCCATTTGCTGACCGCCAAAACGGGCCATCAGCTCATCCTCCATGGAGAGATAAAAGCGAGACGAGCCGGGGTCACCCTGGCGGGCGGCACGACCCCGAAGCTGGTTGTCGATCCGCCGGGCCTCATGGCGCTCCGATCCGATCACGTGGAGCCCTCCCAGCGCTTTGACACGCTCTTTATCGCGCATATGCTTCAGGAAGAAATTGATCTCAGCTTCATATATCCCATAATCCTCTTTGGGGAGCTGCTTGAGGAGGGCTTCCTGTTCATCCATCGACAGGTCATAAGGGTCCTCTACTCCAGACCTGGCCAGGACCCGGACGACATCGGAGATGATCTCTTCCGCCAGCTCGCCGCCCAGCTTGATGTCCACACCACGTCCGGCCATGCTGGTAGCGATCATAACCGCCCCGAAGGCGCCGGCTCCAGCAATGATCTGGCTTTCCTCAGTATGCTTGCGGGCATTGAGCACATTGTGCTCCACACCCCGCTTGAGCACCTGGACCAATCGCTCTTTGTGGGATTCATCCAGCTCCAGGATGTCCAGCAGGAGCTGGAGGTTCTCCGGATCGTTGACGTTCAAAGTCAAATCCAGATCCATCTCCTTGACCAGGTTGCGAAGGTTCCCCAGCTTCAGCTGGTCGAGGGGAGCGTTAAGCGGTCCCAGCTCCGGAATGCGCCGTCCATCTGGAAAACGATCGTGCTTCCGCATCCAGCTTTCCCGGATCATCAGGGTATACAGTAAGGTCCGGATGGCAGGACCCTCCAGGCGGTTGGAAAGGTGCTCCGAGTTCTCAACCGAGGTGGTTCCCACCAGCAGGGGACGGCCCATGACATGGAAGGAAATGATCTCTTCCGTAATTGCCCGCAGCTTGGCTTCCTCGCTGATATAGATCAGATCCGAATAATCCTTTCGCTTCCAGTAGAGGGGTTTTTTGTCCGGGTCGTTCTTGTCGGCATAATAGGTGTACTCAAAACCGCTGTCGGGTTCTTTGGCTTTCAGGGTCACCAGGGAGGTATCTTCCTGGGCTGCCAGGTAATCGAGGTTGGTGGGTATGGCGATGGGATCCAGATTATAGATCTCATTGAACTCTTCCGACTCTGTGACTGCAGTACCGGTCATACCGGAGAGCTTTTCATACATCCGGAAGTAGTTCTGGATGGTGATGGTCGCGTAAGTGACATTTTCACTCTGGACCTTGACATTCTCCTTGGCTTCCACAGCCTGGTGCAGTCCGTCCGACCAGCGCCGGCCGGGCATCAGGCGTCCGGTGAAATCATCGATGATGACCACCTTGCCAGCCTGAACCAGATAATCCTTATTTCTCTTGAAGATGTATTCTGCCCGCAGAGCCTGCTCCAGGTATCCCAGCAGGCGGGCCTGCTCTGGGGTGATGTTTTCAGGGTTGTCGGGATCTCCAAGAGGCTGTCCCAGCAGCTCCTCGACATGCATTTCCCCCAGCGGAGTAAGGGTGATATTGCGGTCCCGGATGCTGATCTCATAATCCTCAGGGCGAAGCTTCTTAACGACCGCTGCCATGCGGCGGTACCACTCCGGGTCATCGTGGGAAGGGCCGGAAATGATCAGAGGTGTCCTGGCCTCATCGATCAGGACATTGTCAACCTCATCGATGATCGCGTAGTGATGGCCTCGCTGAACCCGGCTTTCCAGCTGCATTGCCATATTATCGCGCAGATAGTCAAAACCGAATTCATTGTTGGTCCCATAGACGATATCTGCCTGATAAGCTACCTTCCGAAGCACCGTGTCAAGCTGGTCGCGGTCTTCCTGGGGGTTTTTATTCTCCAGATTGACCAGGAAGGCCTTCTTACCGTGTTCTGTCCTGGCAGCCATCTGGAGCACGCCCACGCTCAATCCCAGGTAATTGTAAATGGGAGCCATCCAGCGGGCGTCACGGCGGGCCAGGTAGTCGTTGACGGTGACCAGGTGTACGCCCTTGCCAACCGGCTGGTCATCCAGGGGGATGAATTTCCATTTTTCTGGATCCTCACCCCAGGCAGCCCGGGCTTTTGCGACCCAGCTTTCTGACAGATCAAGGGCATTCAGATAAAGAGGCAGAGTAGCTGCCAGGGTCTTTCCCTCGCCGGTGCGCATCTCAGCCACAAAACAGCGGTGCATGGCAATGCCCCCGATCATCTGGACATCATAATGGCGCTGGCCGACCATTCGCTTGCCTGCTTCCCGGACTGCCGCATAAGCTTCGGGAAGGATATCATCCAGGGTTTCTCCCCGGGCCAGGCGTCTGCGGAATTGGTCTGTCTTCCCCTGCAGCTCCTCATCAGTCAGGCTTTCATACTTCTCTTCCAGGGCATCGATTCCCGCTACTTCACGGGAAAGCTCTTCCCGTATTTTCTGATGGGGATCTCCCCCTACCAACCGGACTATTTTCTCTAGCATCGCGTCACCTTATAAAATACCTCCCCGCCAGCTGCTGCTCTCGCGAGGTTGGTCAATTTCTGGAGCGATTATAGCATAACGATATAGATTATTTCTTAGAAGCCCCCCTCTGATCAGCGGGGTCGCGGCCAGCCAGGTGATGTTATAATCCAAGATTGTGAACAATCTTTCCGAACCCCCGGAATTGCTCCCCGCCAACCGTCAAATTGCCCGTGCAGCAGGTCTGGTAACAGCGGCCTTTGTGCTCAGTAATATTGCCGGGCTGATCCGCCAGATCCTGGTAGCCAACGCCTTCGGTACCTCGGCCCCTATGGAGGCCTTCAACGCCGCCAACCGCATCTCGGAAACCCTCTTCAACCTGGTTGCCGGCGGGGCGCTGGGGTCAGCTTTCATTCCTACATTCACCAGCTTACTGGCCAGGGAGAAGCGCGCTCAGGCCTGGAAACTGGCTTCTTCGATTTTCAATCTAATCCTGATCATCCTCACGGTCCTGGCAGGGCTGGCAGCCGTTTTCGCACCTCAGGTAATCCGCTACGTGATCGCGCCGGGATTTGCGGCTGACCCTGCCAAAGAGGCCCTGGCAATTTCGCTCACCCGTCTGATGCTTCCATCGGCAGTGCTGTTCGGATTGAGCGGCCTGGTCATGGGCATTCTCAACTCGCATCAAAAATTCTTCATCCCGGCCCTGACTCCAGCCATGTATCAGCTGGGAATGATCTTTGGGGTGACCGTTCTCTCCCCCTCCCTGGGCATCTACGGACTGGCATGGGGTGTGCTGATCGGGGCCGCCTTCCACCTCCTCCTGCAGCTCCCCCTGCTGTTCAAGCAGCAGGCTGTTTACACACCGTCGCTGGGTTTAAGATTGGCAGAAGTTCGAGAAGTCGCCCGCCTGATGGGTCCTCGACTACTGGGAGTCGCAGTGGTGCAGCTGAACTTCTGGATCAACGTCCGCCTGGCATCCCAGCAGCCGGAAGGCAGCGTGACCGCCATCCAGTTCGCCTTTGCCTTGATGCTGATGCCTCAGGCAGCTATCGCCCAATCGATTGCCACCGCCGCGCTGCCTACCCTATCCACCCAGGTGGCCCAAAAGCGGCTGGAGGATATGCGCGGGAGCCTGGCCGCGTCCCTGCGGGGCATCCTGCTGCTCTCCATTCCCGCCAGCATCGGTCTGATGGTGCTGCGCCATCCGATCGTTGAGCTGCTTTACCAGCGAGGTGAATTTACCTCCTACTCGACCAGGCTGGTAAGCTGGGCGCTGTTATGGTACGCCGCCGGCCTGGTTGGGCATGCAATGGTCGAGATCCTTGCCCGGGCCTTTTATGCCCTGCATGACACCAGAACACCAGTGCTGGTCGGCATCGCCGCTATGTCACTTAATGTGGTTTTCAGCTATGCTTTCTCCAGCTTGTTTTCCCTCCTGGATTGGCTGCCGCACGGCGGCCTGGCCCTGGCAAATTCCCTGGCGACTGCACTGGAGATGACCGGGCTGCTGCTGATCATGCGCAAAAGGCTGACTGGAATCAACGGGAAATCCATAAAAGCGGCCCTGCTGACAGCCCTGGTTTCCGGAGCAGCCATGACTGTCGCAATCGTGGCCTGGAGCGCAATCACCACTGACCTTCCCAACTGGTTCCTGACCCTGGGAGGTATTCTCGTTGGTTTGCTGGTCTATAGTGCCGGTTTGTGGGCTTTTAAAAATCGCGAACTTATGATGGCTGTCCAGGCAGTCCGGTCTCGGATCATCAAGAACTGAACTGCAATGCGCTCAAGGGCTGACCAGTACTTCAACGCTGGAAAGGCTTTGAATCCCTGAGAATTGCCCATCCCGGGCAATCACCTGCACGCGGATCCAGGATGAAGAACCCACCTGGAAGGGAATCTCTCCCTCAAATGAGCGGTACCCCTGACCCAGATCTTCCTCATCCACCTCCAGAACCGCGGAGCCAACCAGACTTCCATCCCTGTTGAGGCATTCAACCAGCAGCTCGTCACCCGGGGCAAGGCGGGTTACCCCCTGTACGGTGAGCAGGTCCCCCTGGATCAAAGTGCTGGCAACAGGCTGCTGGATGATCATATTGGCGTACAGATCGTGAATGGACTTGATTTCCTGCTCTCCCGCTGACAGCAGCACGATATCTGTGGTTTCCACAGCTGAGATCCTATTGTAGGGATCCACCGCACTGATTTCCAGCCGGGCGGCTTCCGCTTCCTTGTTGATGTCAAAGCTGAGATCCAGCTGCAGGTGGTAACCCGCGCTTGTCTCTGCTTCACGGGTGATAGTTTCACGATTGATCAGCCTGCCGTTGTCCCCGTAAAGGGAAATCTGGTAAAGCAGATCCTCACCCTTGTCATTGCGGGGAGGAACCAGAAAAAGGTGCAGTGCCAGGGGTGACAGTACCCTGGACAGGCGCCCGGGGCTGATGATCTGAATTTCCGCACCCGGAAGGGGATCGGGGACCTTCACCGGTTCAGGTGTGCTCAGGACAATATCCAGAGTGGCCGTGGGAGACTCTTGCGGTGTCAGGGTAATAGTCGGTGTGTCCGTGACCTCAGGAGTGATTGTAGCCACGTGTGGATCCAGGGTGAAAGTGGGTGGTGGTGTGACCAGACCCCCAGCTACCAGTGCTTCAGCTGTCAGTTCGATCACTGTAGGCAGCTTTTCTTCTGGAATAAGAGTTGGCAGGGGATCCCCGGTCAAAGCGGAGCAGCCAGCTGACGCCAGAAGGATCAGGAAAATCGAGACGGAATACCAACGGGAAGACATGCGAGGGGTGAATGCCTGCGGCTCGGTCCTTGGGATGGGATTATCCTTCAAATTGCTCAATCACGGAATAGAGATCATCCAGGGCAACTGGTTTCTCCAGGAACAGTTTCGCGCCTGCCCGGAGCACTTCGTCCACCTGCCCGCTCTCTTCCGGCATAGCAGAGATTATGATCACCGGGGTTTTCTTCGTCTTCCTATCGGCCTGGATCTTTTCCAGCAGCTCATATCCGGAGACACCGGGAATGTTGAGGTCCACAAAGATCAAGTCGTAGCTGTTCTTCTTGATCAGATCCCAACCTTCCAGGGCGCTCGAGGCAATGTCCGCCTGATGATTGGCTAGCGAGACGGCTTTCACATACATTGCCAATGAGTCGGTATCATCATCAACAAATAAAATCTGTCCCACTGATTCTCCTTCCTGTCAAATCAAATTCCCTGTCAGGTGGCGGACAGGACGGACGTCATTCCAGCCCGTAGATCGCGCCAAACTTGCTGTTGAGATAGGCAAGGTATGCGTCTGGTGAGATAGGGGAGCCCACAACTTGCTTGACCAGGTCCTGCGGCTTGAACTTGGCTCCATGTTGGTGAACGTTTTCCCGGAGCCAGGCCAGCAGTTCGGCGAAGTTCCCCTTTTGGATCTGCCCCGGCAGATCAGGAATATCCTGATTGATCTTCTCCCAGAACTGGTTGGATACCAGGTTGCCCAGAGCATAGGTGGGAAAATAACCCAGAATGCCGCCAGACCAGTGCACGTCCTGGAGCACCCCATCGGCGTCGCTGGGAGGTACAACGCCCAGGTAATTCTCCATGCGCTCATTCCAGGCTGCCGGCAGATCGGTTACTTCCAGATCACCTTCCATCAAGGCGATTTCCAGCTCCAATCGGAGCATGATATGCAGGTTGTAAGTAGCCTCATCTGCCTCAACTCTGATCAAGGACGGCTCAACCTTGTTGATCCCTTTGTAGAAAGTGTCCAGATCCACATTGCCAAGCTGGGCCGGGAAGGTTTCCTGAAGCTGGGTGTAGAAGTGAACCCAGAAATCATACGAGCGGCCCAGCAGGTTCTCATACATACGTGACTGGGATTCATGGATGGCCAGGGATGCTCCGCCGGCCAGGGGTGTCCTGTCCAGGCGCCGGGCAATTCCCTGCTCATAGATGGCGTGGCCGGCTTCGTGCAGCGTTCCAAACAGGGCGGTGTTGAGGAAGTTCTCGTCAACCCGGGTGGTAATGCGCACATCTCCCAACCCAAAGCTGGTTGTAAAGGGATGGGCAGCTTTGTCCTGGCGGCCGCGGTTCCAATCATATCCGTATTTGGTGATGGCAGCTTCCCCGAACTGCCACTGCTTCTCGCCGTTGTAGTGCTGATGCAGGAAGCTGTCATCCACCTGTTCTTTTTCAGCGATGGCTTTCAGCAATTCCACCTGCTTGGGACGCAATTCTGCGAAAATTTCCTGGACCTCAGCGGTCTTCATTCCTGGTTCGAAGTCATCTAGAAGAGGATCATAGACATGATCATAGGGCGCGAAAAACTCGGCGTACTGCCGGCGCATTTCAACGATCTTTTCCAGGTGCGGCTGGAAATGTCCGAAATCATCCTTGGCCCGGGCTTCCTCCCAGGCACCATGCGCCAGCACAGTGACTTTGGTAAATTCCGCCACATATTCACTTGGCACCCGGGTGGCTTTCTTATACTCGCGTTCAGTCACCCTTACCAGACAGGCATCATCAGAATCAGGATCCAGGGTCTCAGCGTAGGGCTTTAAATCTTCCAGCAGGGTCCCCACCTCATCGGAAATGAACTTCGTGTGAGCCAGGCTGCTTAAGGTCCCGATCTGGTTGCCGCGGTTCTCGATACCGCCGGGCGGCATATTGGTTTGCTGATCCCAATCCAACAGGGCTGTAGCGCCGTGGAGATCGGCCACCACACCCAGAATCTCTTTCAGTTTTGCCAGTTTTTCTTGCATGAATTCTCCCCGGATCCTTGGCAGCCAGGCAGGCCACCAGGAGGATCATCCCTTATTTGAATTTCCACAGTACTTTAAAACCCTATCATGATTCTACTGAAAGGGAATGCTGGTCACCCCTTTTTTTTACACCTCATTTATCATACCATGAGTTTATTCCCCGGGATGGTTTTCAAGGGCTCAGCCCACTTCTCAAAACGCTATCCCCGTTCAGGTTTCCCGGAACCATCTCCCGTTTCCTGCCAGATCCAATCCAGATACTCCCTGCTCCCTCCTGAAATTGGCAGGGCGATGATCTCCGGGATCTGATAGGGATGCAATTGCTGAACCATGGAAATCAAGTCCTCCAGCTTTGCTGCTCTGGTCTTGATCAGCAGCAGCACCTCCCGGTCTTCCTGGATCTTCCCCTCCCAGCGGTAGAAAGAAATCAACCCGGGGGAAACGCTCACGCAGGCCGCCAACCTCTCCTCTACTAAAGACCTGGCAATCATTTCCCCTCTTTCCAGATCGGGAGCGGTGACCAATACCAGGAGTTTTTGTATGCTTCTCTCCATCGATTTCTCCCCGACAATGACCTCCCGTTTCTCGTGACAGACCTACCCCACTCCCCAGCGGCCGCAGGAAAGCCTAAAAAGCAGGTAATCCGCGGTGTTTCCCAGGAGATTTCCCATTCTGATCATGCGCAAGGAAAGATCAATGGCCTGGCTGAGGGACTCTCCATATACATCCCGAAGCTGTTTCACAACTGCCGGGTCCGGTTCGCCGTCCGATTCAGCCCAATGGCGGGCATAGGCAACCGCCAGCTTCTGGTCCTCAGGGACCTCATCGGGTATGAGGCCCTCCAGATAATTCCTGATTTCGCTTCCTGTCAAACCAGCCTGAGCGGCCTGCTGGACATGAAACGCCCGGCAGTAGCGGCATTGGTTGACCTCGGTGACAGCCAGCATCAATCGCTCCCGGAAGTCGAACGAAAGATCATCGGAATGCATGGCTTCCCTGATCCGATCCCGTCGGGAAAGCAAATACCCAAAATCCTTCCAGATGGGTTTCAGCCCGGAGTAATAACGGCGGGTAAAACCCGGTTTGTCCCGGTGTTTCCTGCTGGATTGACCTTGAGCGGGGTTTTTTAGAGTCATGCTGTAACCCAGTCCTTGAATTGGTCTGCCTGTCAACTATAATTTTATCAATAATCCCGAAGTATACCCTCATTAAGAGCGGGAGAGCCCTGTTTTTATGCTCTTTTCCTGTCAATTCGGTCCTCAGCAACACATGACATGTTACACAGAAATTCATGACTAACAAACAGCACTTGTAGATATAATTGATATTGTGCTTCTGGCACCTGACCCTCTGGATTTCTCAGGAGTATAGAAATGTATAAAATTGTCAAGAAGAAGGTATTAGCGCCCAAGATCACCCGCTTCACCGTAGAAGCACCTGAAGTCGCCCGCGCCAGGAAACCGGGACAATTCGTGGTCATCCGGGCGGAGGAAACTGGCGAACGGGTCCCACTAACGATTGTGGATTCCGATTCAGAAAAAGGAACCATTGACGTGATTGTTCAGGAAGCTGGCTTCAGCACCCATGACATCTGCTGCTTCCAGGAAGGGGATGCCTTCCTGGATGTGCTGGGACCTCTTGGAAAACCCACTCATATTGAAAATTTTGGCACAGTCGTTTGCATTGGTGGCGGTGTCGGCATTGCGGTGCTTTATCCAATCGCTAAAGGGTTGAAAGAAGCTGGCAATACCGTGATCACCATCAATGGTGCCCGTAACAAAGAGCTGGTAATCCTGGAAGAAGAACTGGAAAAAGTCAGCGACGAGCTGATCATCACCACTGACGACGGCAGCTATGGGATCAAGGGCTTTGGCTCCACGGTGCTGCAGGGCCTGATCGATGAGGGAAGGAAGATTGATTTCGTGGTGGCCATCGGCCCGACCATCATGATGAAAGTCGTTGCCGAGGTAACCCGCCCCTACAAGATCCCCACCATCGCCAGCCTGAATGCCATCATGATCGATGGCACCGGCATGTGCGGTGTATGCAGGGTCACGGTCGGCGACGAGGTGAAATTTGCCTGCGTTGATGGTCCGGAGTTTGATGCCCACCTGGTAAACTTTGACGAACAGATCGCCAAGCACCACTATTACGATCACGAGCAGGCCTGCCAGATGGAGAAGATTATCGCAGCAGCGGAACAGGAGAGATCATAATGGCCGCAGAAAAACGCTCCCGGCCCCCCCGCCAGAAAAAGGAACGCATCCCACGCCAGGAGATGCCTGTCAGGCCTCCTGAAGAGCGGATCCGGGATTTCAATGAAGTGGCCTGCGGTTTTACAGAAGAGCTGGCCCTTACCGAAGCCAAGCGCTGCCTGCAGTGCCCTACTCATCCCTGTGTGGGTGGCTGCCCTGTGTCTATAGACATCCCTGGATTCATCCACCTGGTCACAGAAGGCGATTTCATCGGGGCTGCTCACAAAATCAAGGAAACCAACCTGCTGCCCGCTGTATGCGGTCGGGTCTGCCCTCAGGAAGAGCAGTGCGAGCAGGTCTGTGTGGTGGCTAAGATCGACAAACCGGTTGGCATCGGCCGCCTGGAGCGCTTCGTAGCTGATTACGAAAGGGAGCAGGGCGCAGTCGAACTGCCAGAAATCGCCCCTCCCTCCGGTAAAAAGGTGGCTGTGGTTGGGTCAGGCCCCTCAGGAATTACCGTTGCCTATGAGCTGCTGCAGGCCGGCCACCAGGTGACCATCTTTGAAGCCCTGCATACATTGGGAGGCGTGCTGGTATATGGCATTCCCGAATTCCGTCTTCCCAAATCCATTGTGGCAGCGGAGATCGAAACTATCAAGAAAATGGGAGCAGAGATCAAACTCGATATGCTGATCGGTAAAACGCGCACCATCGACCAGCTGATGGAAGAGGATGGTTTTGACGCAGTATTCATTGGCACCGGAGCCGGCCTGCCGATGTTTCTCAACATCCCCGGGGAAAATCTCAACGGCATCAGCTCCGCCAACGAGTTCCTCACCAGGGTAAATCTGATGAAAGCCTACCGGGAGGAATACGTCACCCCGGTAAAGGTAGGAAAAAGGGTGGCGGTCATCGGGGCCGGCAACGTCGCCATGGACGCCGCCCGCTCCGCCAAGCGCGTGGGAGGGGAGGACACTGAGGTCAGTATCATCTACCGCCGGGCCAGGGACCAGATGCCAGCCAGGGCGGAGGAAATCCACCACGCAGAGGAAGAGGGCATCATTTTTAACCTGCTGACCAACCCGGTGCGCTTCATCGGTGATGATAAGAACAACGTCCAGCAGGTCGAGTGCATCAAAATGGAGCTGGGAGAACCGGATGAATCCGGGAGAAGGCGTCCAATCCCCATCGAGGGGTCGGAACACATCATCCCGGCGGACACGGTGATCGTTGCCCTGGGAACCAGACCTCGGAGGTTCATCGCCGAAACCACCCCGGACCTGAAAACCAGCAAATGGGGCACCTTCCTGGCAGATGAAGAGACCGGGAAAACCACTAAAAAAGGCGTTTTCGCAGGCGGTGATATCGTCACCGGATCGGCAACCGTCATCAAAGCCATGGGAGCCGGGCGGGCGGCCGCCAAAGCCATCAACGAATACCTGGCAGGCAGCTAACACCCCCTGCTTCACCTGAAAAACCCCGTATTTTTAGATTGCAATCCATCAGGGATGCTCCTAATAAAACGGGGTTTTCGCATTTATTTAGGTCTCCCTCGCAGCCCCTCCGCAGGCATTTCCAGAAGGCCAGAGTGGTATAATATAGGGTGTGTGCTTTCTTTCAGCAGCACACGTTTTCATTAATATGTTCATGATTAAGTAAAGGTTCATTTTATGGATATTGGTTCCGTACAATCGATCAATATTGATCAGGAAATGCGCTCCTCCTATCTCGATTACGCCATGAGCGTGATCGTAGCCAGGGCGCTGCCTGATGCCAGGGATGGTCTGAAACCGGTGCATAGGAGAATACTGTATGCCATGTATGACATGGGCATTCGCTCTAACAGTTCCTATAAAAAATCCGCCCGAATCGTCGGTGAGGTACTAGGTAAATACCACCCACACGGAGACAGCGCGGTATATGACGCCATGGTCAGGATGGCCCAATCCTTCTCAATGCGTTATCCCATGGTGGACGGGCAGGGAAACTTCGGTTCGATAGACGGCGATGAACCTGCCGCCATGCGCTACACCGAGGCCCGCATGGACGCCATTTCCGAGGAAATGCTGGCGGACATCGATAAGGCTACGGTTGATTTCGTAGACAATTTTGACGGATCTCTCCAGGAACCGGATGCACTGCCAGCCCGCCTGCCCAACCTGCTGCTTAACGGCGCTTCCGGCATTGCTGTGGGAATGGCCACCAACATCCCCCCCCACAACCTGAACGAACTGGCCGCGGGCATCAATTTCCTGATCGATAACTACGGAGACATTGACAAAGTCACCCTGGATGACCTCATCAAATTGATCCCTGGGCCGGACTTCCCAACCGGCGGGATCATCATCGGGGATGAGGGCATCAAGCAGGCTTATGTGACCGGGAGGGGAAGGATCATCCTGCGGGGCAGAGCACACATTGAGGAAATGGATCAGAACGGCAGATTCCGGATTGTCATCACGGAGATCCCCTACCAGCTGAAAAAGACCACCCTGATCGAGCGCATCGCCAATCTGGTCAGAGAGGACAAGATCAAAGCCATCTCCGATCTGCGCGATGAATCTGACCGCGACGGGATGAACATAGTCATTGAACTGAAACGCACAGCCCAACCGCGCAAAGTGCTCTTCCAGCTCTACAAATATTCCGCTCTCCAGACCACCTTTGGGGTGCAGATGCTGGCCCTGATCAACGATGAGCCCGTCTTGCTTTCTCTGAAGCAAGCTTTGAAGATCTATATTGACCACCGCCTGGACATCATCCAGCGCCGGACCAAATATGAGCTCAAAAAAGCTGAAGCCCGGGCCCATATCCTGGATGGGCTGCTGATTGCCCTGGCTAATCTCGATGATGTCATTGAAACCATCCGCAATTCCGCAGATACGGAATCTGCCCGCACCACCTTGATGGAACGCTTTGAGCTGACAGAGATCCAGGCTCAAGCCATCCTTGACATGCAGCTGAAACGTCTGGCAGCCCTGGAACGCCAGAAAATCGAGGACGAACATAAGGAACTGGTCAAAAAGATCAAACAGCTGAAAAGCTTACTGAAGAGCCAGAAAAAACAGCTGCAGCTAATTCGGGACGATCTGGCCGATCTGGTGGAGAAATATGGGGATGAACGCAGGACAGATATCGCCCCGGACGCGGCGGAGGAAATCGATGAGGAAGACCTGGTTGCCGACCAACCAATCCTGATCAGCATCACAGAAAGAGGTTATATCAAGCGGGTGATGGCCCAGACTTACCGCTCCCAGAAGCGGGGAGGCATCGGCGTGAAGGGTCACAGCATGCGGGATGAGGATGAAGTCATGGCGCTGATCCCTGCCCGCACCCTGGACACCGTGCTGTTCTTCTCTGACCGCGGCAAGGTCTACTCATCCAAGGCCTACCGCATTCCGGAGGCCGGCCGTACCAGCCGGGGTCTGCCAATTGTCAACGTGCTGAACATCGACCCCCACGAAAAAATTACCGCTATCGTTCCGGTCACGGATTTCAAAGAGGCCAAATACTGCACCATGGTGACCCAAAATGGGCTGATCAAAAGGGTAGACCTCTCTGAGTTCGAATCTGTCAGGCCCTCCGGGCTGATTGCTATCAACCTCAAGGAAGACGACCGGCTGGGTTGGGTTCAGCTCTCCAGCGGAAAAAATGATCTGGTGCTGGTGACCCGCAACGGTTACGCCCTGCGTTTTGCAGAAAAGGAAGTACGGCCGATGAACCGGCCTGCCATGGGTGTGATTGGCATCCGCCTCAGGGAAGGCGATCAAGTTGTGGGCATGGATATCATTGAAAAAGGTGGTGATCTGCTGATCATCACCGAAAAAGGCTATGGAAAACGAACCGAACTGGCTGCCTATCCCTGCCGCAGCCGGGCCACCATGGGCGTCCTGACAGTGGACAAAAAAGCCCTGGGAAAGATCGGCCAGATCGCCGCCGCCCGGGTCGTTCAAGCCAAGAAGGATCAGATCACAGTCATCTCTGCTGAAGGTACCGTCATGCGTACGCGGGCTGAGACCATTTCCCAGTACAACCGCGTTGCCCAGGGAGTGATGGTTATGCAAATGCGCGAAGATGATGTGGTGGTAGCCATCGCCCGCTTCGCTGAACAGGACCTGGAAATCACCCCGGAAGAACCAGCACAGTGATCTAACTGCTTTCATTAAATACAGAAACGGTTACCGCACAATCGCGGTAACCGTTTTTCTTCTCAAGCAACCTGCCATTCTAGAAAGGCAGGGCGACCTTGCCGGTAACCAGCAGGCAGAAAACGCTCAGAAGGGTCGCTGTTAGAAACAGCAGAAATGCCAGAACGAAGCGCTGACCAGGAGTCATGCCCAGAAACTGGGGTTTGGGTTCAGGTTCTCCCCAAACCGCTTCTTCAGAAAAATCAAAATCATCATCGAACTGATTTCGGATATCGTCTAAGGACATGGATTATCTCCCCGGCCCAGTGGGTCTTTTTCTAGTGTAGCTTATTTTCAGGATCTGTCAACCAGGCGGAGACGGATCTCGCCTGAGAGGAACTGGCGCGCCTCACCCCGTTCGGTAAGCAGGGACAACGAGCCATCCCCCTCCACACCCCGGAGTTCTCCTCTGGCAATCACACCCCGGGATGAGCTGAGAGAGACCTGCTGATTTTTATAGGCCAGTAATTCATTCCAGGTTTCTATCAGGGACGGCTCCGCCAGCCTGTTGTGCCATCTAAGCAGGGACCGCAGAATCCGGACCAGCAGATCAAGCCGGGAGGCTTTTTCCCCGCTGCAATCATCAAGCGTGGTAGCCGGAAATATGAATTCACGATCATCGGGCAGAGCTTCCCGATGCACATTGACGCCAACCCCCAGGATCGCGTCCAGCAGCCTGCCGCCTTCCCAGTGAGCTTCCACCAGAATACCGGCAATTTTCCTGCCCTCCACAAGCACATCGTTGGGCCATTTGATCTCCGCTGGCAGTCCGTAGCTCTGCCGCAGAACCTCAGCCACCCCTAGTGCAACCATCCCACTCAGCCGTCCCAGGACTTCGGGGTGGACCTCAGCTTGCGGATAGAGGATCAAGCTGAACGCTAGAGCCTGCCCCGGGCGGGTAATCCAGATACGGTCCATCCGGCCCCTGCCAGCTGTCTGAGCGTCAGCCACAACCAGTGAAAAAGGGGGAACGCCCTCTCTGGCGAGCTGCTCCGCTTCCGTATTGGTCGATCCCACTTCCTGGTAGAGATAGAGATTGCCCAGGGGGAGCTCTTGAAGGCGCTTTTGCCAGCGATCAATGTCCATCAGGTTTATTTTACTTGATAGAATGCCGTTCCCGGACAGCAGATCCTATTATCATCCGGCTGGCAGACTTTCCAGGGACCTTTATCCCGGTATAGCAGAAGCGGCTTCCGGACTGGAAGCCGCTTCTGTAAATTACGTTAGAGCCAGTTAGCTACTTGCTGTTCTTGACAGGCATACCACCGTTCTTGGGCTGCGGAACCGGGAAGATCTCATCCAGTTCAGCAGATTCAATGGTTTCCTGCTCCAGAAGCTTTTCTGCCAGGGTATCCAGAATCTCGCGGTGCTCTGAAAGGATCTCCTTGGCCTGCTGATATGCGTCGCAAACCAGCTGTTTGACCTCGCCATCGATCTTCTCGGCTACCGACTCAGAATAATCACGCTGCTCGGTAAACTCCTTGCCAAGGAAGATCATCTCATCCTTCTGTCCGTAGACCATGGGTCCCAATTCAGAGCTCATGCCCAGGCGGGTCACCATCTTGCGAGCCATTTGGGTCACCCTTTCCAGATCGTTGCTGGCGCCTGAGGTGATATCGCTGAAGACAATCTCCTCCGCTGCCCGGCCGCCCAGCAAACTGATCATATCGGCCAGGATCTTCTTACGTGATACCAGAGTGCGATCGGATTCCGGCAGCATCAGGGTGTAGCCTCCCGCCTGTCCGCGGGCGATGATGGAGATCTTGTGGACTGTATCCGCTTCAGGAAGCGAGCGAGCAGTGACCGCGTGACCGGCTTCGTGATAGGCGATGATCTGCTTTTCAACATCGCTGATCAAGCGGCTTTTACGCTCCGGGCCAGCTATCACCCGCTCGATTGACTCCTGGAAATCAGTCTGATCAATCATTTTCTTCTCCCGCCTGGCCGCCAGGATGGCCGCTTCATTGATCATGTTCTCAAGGTCCGCGCCGACAAAACCCGGGGTGGCCTTCGCCAGGGTTTTCAGGTCCACATCAGGAGCAAGCGGTTTACCGCGGGCGTGCACCTCCAGAATGGCTTCCCTGCCGCGCATGTCTGGCCGATCCAGAATCACGCGCCGATCGAACCGTCCGGGGCGCAGCAGAGCAGGATCGAGCACATCGGGCCGGTTGGTGGCCGCGATGATGATCACATTTGTGTCAGTATCGAACCCGTCCATTTCAACCAGGATCTGGTTCAGGGTTTGCTCGCGCTCATCGTGGCTGCCTCCCAGGCCAGCACCACGATGCCTTCCAACCGCGTCAATCTCATCCACAAAGACAATGCAGGGGGAATCGCTTTTGGCTTTGTCAAACAGGTCGCGGACACGGCTGGCGCCAACGCCCACGAACATCTCTACGAATTCTGATCCTGAGATGGAGTAGAAAGGAACACCGGCCTCACCGGATACGGCTTTGGCCAGCAGGGTCTTTCCGGTGCCGGGCGCGCCCATCAGCAGCACGCCTTTAGGTATGCGGGCACCCAGGGCAATGAACTTTTCCGGCTCACGGAGGAATTCCACAACTTCCAGGAGCTCTTCCTTGGCCTCGGGAATGCCCGCCACATCATCAAAGGTGACAGTGGGATTGTCCCCGGTGAACTTTCTGGCCCGGGACTGCCCAAAATTCATGGCCGCCGTGCCACCACCTCTGGCCTGCCGGAAAACAAAGTAGAACAAACCCGCGATCATGATAAAGGGAAGCACATAACCCAGCACATTGATCACCCCAAACCAGGCGCTGGGAGGTTTGATGTCGATAATCACGTTATCAGGGCTGAGGTCCTCCGCAGTCACACCGAGTTCTTTCAGCTGTTCCACAAAGGTAGCGTCAGGCTCTTTCTGTGATGTGCCCTCTGATTCATCCGGGTAGATCACAGTGATCTCATCCTCATTTACAACCACCCGGCTGACCTTACCTTCCCTGATCTGCTGGGCTACTTCGCCGATGGAAATCTCTTCCATGGTAACCGCTTGCTGTCTGACAGCAAAAAATACCAGGATGATGATTCCCACAAAAACCATCATATAAACCAAAGATTGACGATTATTTGATCCAGAATCCACAAAAACCTCCGTTGGGCAGGTGCCCAGTGCGCCTATCAGTAATCAGCCGGCACACAGTGCTGTTCAGTATTTATGCATAAGCTTCTTGTGAAGAAAGCAGAGACATTATACCAACCCAATAACAGCTTGGACATACATATCAAGTTACAATTAACATTAGTCTAATATACCGTCCCACCCCCTCCAGGCCGCGTTTTCATCCAGAAGGCAGGAAAGAAATGATTCGCTTATCTCGCCCTTCCAATCCAATCCAAATCGCTTTTTGCATTCTGATACTCCTGCTTGCTGGATGTTTGGCGGAGAAGGTGACAAGCACAGCAGATACGGCAATTAAGCCTAAATCCACCCTGCTGGAAGAAATCTCTCCCACCCAGAACCCGGGCAACTCAGGAGCCTCTCTAGCAGCCCCAACCCACCTTGACAAGATCACCCTCTGGCAGGGAGAAACCCAGCTGCGGGGCGCAAATATCTGGCAGCGGGTCGTGATCCCCGAGCTGGACGGTCTCGAATTCCTGGGATCATCCCACGTTGGTCCTCCCTATACCCAGGCGGATTTTGACCGCTTAGCCTCCCTGGGTGCCAACTATGTCAACATTTCCGGACCCGGGTTGTTCACCGAACTGCCGCCATACGTTCTGGATCCGGAGGTGCAGTCCAACCTGGACAGCATTCTGGAAATGATCCGTAAAGCGGATATGTTCGCGGTTATCACCTTTCGGACCGGACCGGGCAGGAGCGATTTTACGTTCTACAGCGAGGGAGCGGGGGACTGGTTCGATGCGGAGCTGCTGCGGGAGTGGGTCTGGGAAGACCCCGCCGCTCAAGATGCCTGGATCGAGATGTGGCGCTATACGGCAGAGCGCTACAGGGAGAACCCGGTCGTAGTTGGATACGATTTGATGTGTGAACCCCATCCTGCTGCGATACTGGGGATCGATGATCCAGAAACCTTCTTCAAAAATCACCGCGGCACAAGCGCAGATTGGAATCGGCTTTACCCCCGCATCCTGGGGGCTATCCGGGAGGTTGATCCTGTCACCCCCGTTCTGGTCGGAGGGATGGGCTGGAGCTCCGTCAGCTGGCTGCCGTACCTCGTACCAACCGATGATGAGCGGTCTGTTTATCTGGTGCACCAGTATGAACCCCAAAGCCAGTACACCCATCAGGAAAGCCGCCATCCCAAACACGGCTACCCGGACCGATTCGACCTGGATTGGGATGGGGAAAAAGATGACTTCAACAGGGAATGGTTAGAAGGCTACCTGGGAATTATCGATCGATTCCAGGAAAAATGGTTGGTTCCTCTGGCCGTGAACGAGTACGGAATCGTGCGCTGGATCCCAGGCGGAGAAGTTTTTCTTCGCGATCAGCTGTCCTTATTCGAAGCCAAGGGACTCAACCACGCCATCTGGGTCTGGGATCCTGCCTGGGAGCCCTGGACGGAAGAAGAAAATGCCATGAATTACCTCTTCGGTCAGGATCCCCGGAGCAAGGAGGAAACCCTCCCCAACCCGCTGATGGATGTGTTGATAGAATACTGGTCCCTGAACACAATCCGCCCCTCTGATTTTGATTCAGATTGACCGGGGATCTATTCTTAGCTATTTTCCCGATGGCTGTCGCAGTAAAGATGGACAGCATCTCTTACAAAGGCAGCTCCGTCTTCGCGGATGCGTTCAAAATTCACCTTAAATCGGGAATCCTGAACCCACATATCCGCCAAGCTGCGTAAAAATTCAACCTCGCAGGTGTAAAAATACTGGTTGAGATAAGCATAATAGTCCCCAACCGCTCTTTGCACATCAGGATCGTCCGGTCGTGTATCGGGAGTTTCACTAACCATACGCGCAGTGATGCGCTCCCCTTCCTTTTTTATTTCATCTTTTTGATCCTGGCTGTAGCTGGTCCATTTCCGCTGTGACTCTTGATACTGGGAAGTACGACCCCAGAGTTCTCTGGTTTCCTCTTCGTACTGAGTTTCATCAAAACCTGCAAAATAATCCTTTTCTGTCATATTTTCTTCTCCTTGCAGACTGCTGATGGTTTTTTGAATAGTCCCCAGCAGCTCTTGGTATCTCCTTGCTTTTTCCTGGATCGCTTCCTGATGGCTTTGCAGAGTTGGCACCAGCTGGAAATCCGGCCGATCCAATATTATCCGGATTTCTTTCAGCGGAACATCCAGCTCCCGGAAAAACAGCACCTGCTGCAGGCGCAGCAGGCTACTATGATCATAAAATCTGTAGCCATTCAGGCCGATCTCAGCAGGAGGCAATATGCCCTGTTGATCGTAATAACGTAAAGTCCGTGTCGTTACTCCGGCCAGATCCGCAAGTTCTTTAATGGTATACATTTTAATCTTCCCTCTCAGTCCAATTCTACACCTTAACGTTACGTCAATGTCAAGGAAGAGAAAATTGATCTACTGGGGAACTGAATTGGAAAAATTTATCGGCTATACTGGTGGTACTCAACTTAATCAGTCTTTTTAGGGAGGCGAATATGTCCCGCATAATGCATTTTGAAATCCCCGCTGATGATCCGGAACGAGCTATCGAATTTTATAAGAAGGTGTTCGGCTGGCAAATTGAGAAGTGGGATGGGCCAATCGAGTACTGGCTGATCATGACCGGCCCAGAGGACGAACCGGGAATTGATGGCGGATTAGCACGCCGAGAAGACCCAGCTACCAGCGTAGAAAACACAATTGGCGTCGAAGATCTGGATGCTTCCCTTATCGACGTAAAAACCCACGGAGGAGAAATTATCCGCCCAAAGATAGCCGTACCGGGAGTTGGCTGGATGGCCTATATCAAGGACACAGAAGGAAATATCTTTGGTTTAATGGAAAGTGATCCAGGAGCTGCCTGAATACTCTACCAATTACAAGGAACTGCTTGATGAGCAAAGAAAGCGATTCGTTACAAGAAGCCCATTTGAAGTTTGCTAAAAGCACCAACAA
Source organism: Anaerolineales bacterium (assembly GCA_024763275.1). Taxonomy (GTDB): domain Bacteria; phylum Chloroflexota; class Anaerolineae; order Anaerolineales; family UBA11858; genus B10-G9. The sequence continues at coordinate 21,255 of JANTFT010000017.1, forward strand.
CCGGGTATGGGAACTGCTGGAAAAAACAGGACGCACTCCCTCAGAAGACCAGGAGATGCTCCTGGCTGCCCAGGCATCCCTCTATCACTGGTTGAACGCCGGAACAGCTGTACATGCCCAACGGGGCTGCTGGATACTTTCCCGGGTCTATATTACCTTGAATCGGGCAGAACCCGCTCTGGAATGGGCCCTGAAGTGCCAGGAAATCACAGAAAACAGCCTTTCGGAGATGGAGGATTTTGATTTGGCATACGCTCAGGAAAGCATTGCCAGGGCTTACGCGCAGGCCGGAGACCAGGAGCAGGCTGAAAAACATTATGCGCTGGCTGCAAAGCTGGGAAAGAATATCGCAGACCCGGAAGACCAGCAGATCTTTATGAACGACCTCAAGGGCGGGGATTGGTATGACCTTTTCCCGGACTGACAATCAGATTCAGCAATTGTAATTTCAATATCTGGTGGTTTGTATGCCGGATTTACACCCCGGAGGATCCAATTCCATTGCTGCAATTGAGAGTGAACCTGAACACAAGTCAGGCAGCTGGTGAGAAGAAATCCCTGACTGCCTGTTTTCCTGACTCATAGAGCCGGGTGTACTTCTCATCCCCCACTGCTATATCAAAATCCGTAGCGTCGATACCGCAATCGCTGATCTTAATGGCCCTGTGCCGATCCACGATGCTGGTCTGTATTTCCACCACTTCATAAGAGTGGTAAAGGCTCCGGAGGGTCAGGTTCAGGTATTCCCAGACGTTCTCTGGATATTCCGGATCATGGTCCAGGTAGTAGTCTGGATAAAGGAATAAACCCAGCGTTTCCCAGTTGACTCCTTCCCGGAACGTCCAGGGCCGGCTGGCCAGTACCGGCCGGTCAAAGATATGGATGGGGAAATTATCAAACAAGCCTCCGTCGACGTAATAGTCCCCGTTGCCAAAAGAGTGTCCGTCAAAGCGTAGAGCCTCAAAAAAGATCGGGATGGACATGGACATCCTGACCGCATCCGCGACGGCAACATCAGGTGTGGTATGGACAGAAAATACCTCTGCCCGCTGCCGGGAAAGGTTGGCAGCCACCACATGCAGATCGCGGAAGCCCCGCTTCCTGAATTCGGTAAAACTAGCCCGCCCATCCCCGCCGCAATGGTCGGCAATCACCCCCTGAAACCATTCATAGAAGTACTCACTGGAATACCAGCCGTATTGATTGATAAAGCGGTGAGCGTTTTCACGCTCGGCAATGCGGGGAAGGATCTTCCGGTTTGAACCGACAACACTCTGAGGGACTTTGGAAAGTTCCAGGGTATTAAAGAGATCCCTGGTATCTCTAACGGGCAGCCGCAGCGCTAGCATGGCCGCAGCGATCGCACCCGCTGAGGTTCCGGCAACTCGCTCGATCTTATCGATGACATGGTACTCATCCAGTACTTCCATAGCACCCATATAAGCAATACCCCTGACTCCCCCACCTTTGAAGACCAGGTTGCGGTACAGTTTTCGCTTGTATTCATGATCGATGGTGGATTTCAGTTGCTTTAGAAAACTCGGTAAAACCATGGGCTACCTCTGTAAGGGTTACTTAAATTATATACGGAAAAGCCCACCAATAGCTCCCTCTGAGCAGCTACCAACTCACTGATGACAGAGACACCCCTCCTCTACCAGGATTCAGCGCCATTCCAACGGGTGTTCCTTCCCCGAAGAATCCGTCCTAATCTGGCTGATAACCAGCAGTCGTATTGAACCCTTTCCAGGCCAGCCTATGGAGGAAGGACTCTTTCACCGCTACCTGTCGGACTTCCCCCAACCAGCGATCCTCAGCCTGCCGGGCTCTATTAAAACAGGACCTGGAGTAGGCCCGGCGCTCTTCCCGGGATGCCCCGCTGATCTCCAGCGCCCCCTGGATGAAATCCTTCTCCAGGGCGTCTCTTTCATCCCGGTAAACCGCCAACCTTTCCGGATAATTCCTGATCACTTCCCGGTGCAGGCGCTCATGGGACCAGAAGAGCGTCTGCGGATCAAAATGCCCCCCGGGTGCCGCACCCAGCTCAAGGGGAGCATCTACCCAGACTGGTTTGAAGATGCCGGTGCAGGGTGCAGCCGTACCGGTGGCGAATACCAGCGGGTTCCCCGCCCGCAGTGAGGCAATCAGTGACCCGACGGTCTGGCTGCCCCGGATGGGACCCAGGCTGGCGTGCATGCAGATGTCAGCTCCCGCCAAGCCCGGTCGCGGGTCGGTCTTTCCCCCATGATCCCGCAGAATGCCAACCATGGTATGAGGTGAGATCTTCCCTTTCTCCCGGCCCATCAATTCTCCCGACCTGGCGCAGCGGCTTTTTCCATCAGCGAAGGTAGTGTAGATCAGATCGGAAAGATCCTCAGCTAGATCAATCCGATCCTTATCTCTGGCAAAGCCCTTCTTAAGGATGAATTCCTCCAGGCCGGGGGAGGAGAGGTCCCAGCTGTCATTCAGGGTCAGCAGATTGGAAATACTGTATAGCGGATCCACCTGGCGTGCGAACCAGTGTTTATCCACCGTCTCCAGGACCCAGCTTTCCTCCGGATCCGCGATCAGGAAGCTGTTGTGATAATAAAGATGGCCGTTTTGAACACAGTTCCCCCCCTGCCCATATTCCTCCAGGAGGCAGGTTATCACCTCAATAGCTTCCGGGGCAGAATCAGCCCGTTCCAGAGCCAGGCGCAGCAGGTCCATGCCCAGCAGAGCAGGTTCCTTGTTGGCCGGTATTTTGGAAAACACAGCTTCATTGCCAATTATCAAGCCATGCTGGTTCAACCCCATTTCCGCGCCCCACATCCAGAAAGGCCGGGACAGCAGCACGGCGTTGGTTTTCTCGACCTGGGGAATGCTGATATAGGTGCATTGAAGGGTTTCGCCTGGCTTGTGCGTCTCGGCCGAGACCCAGTCCAGGAATTGGGCTTCATTGGGCGGGCGATCGGAATTCTTGGCGAAAAGCGGGAACCTGTCTTCAGTAGCCTGAGTGGCAGCGATCAAAGTATCACACATAATTATCTCCTGCCCGGATTATAACCTCATAAAGGGGCGAAGTCCTCTGAAAGGACTTCGCCTCTGGCAGAGCACTGATCGATCATTCCCTGATGTGATAATCCCCCTGGATCACCCATTTATAGGTAGTGAGCTCTTTGAGCGCCAGCGGGCCCCGGGCATGCAGGCGCTGGGTGGAAATCGCCACCTCGGCGCCCAATCCCAACTGGGACCCATCCGTGAAGCGCGTGCTGGCATTAACATAGACAGCAGCTGAATCCACAGCATCAACGAATTGTCTGGCATGGTCTTTGTCGTTTGTGAGAATGCCATCCGAGTGCTGGGTGCTGTGCTCGGAAATATGCCGCATCGCTTCCTGAAGTCCCCCTACAACCTTGATCCCCAGCACCAGTGAAAGCCACTCCCTGTCAAAATCGTCCGGGCCGGCCAGCTGGATCCTGCCTTCATTTTGATGTTCCAGGATCTTCCCCGCTTGCGTATCAACCCGCAACTCAACCCCTGATCCTATCAGACGCCTGGCCAGCGGGGGTAGAAATTCCCCGGCAATCGCTTCATGGACAAGCAGTGTATCAAGGGCATTGCAAACTGACGGGCGCTGAACTTTGGCATTGTGGATCACGTTAATGGCTGCTTCCAGGTCAGCGCTCTGATCCACAAAAAGATGACATATGCCAATTCCTCCTGTAATTACCGGGATGGTGCTGTTTTCACGGCAGTATTTGTGCAGGGCAGCACTGCCTCGCGGGATCAGCATATCCACATACCGATGCATTTTCAGCAGTTCGGCAACATATTTCCGGTCCGGTGAATCGATCAGCTGCACGGATTCAGGAGGCAGGCCATTCATACGTAAAGACGTTTGAATGATTTTCACCAGCGCTTTATTTGATCTGATGGTTTCACTGCCTCCCCTCAATATCACAGCATTGCCGGATTTCAGAGCCAGGGCCGCCACATCCAGGGTAACGTTAGGCCTGGACTCATAGATCACTGCGATCACACCCAGGGGAACGCGGACCTTGTGAACCATTAACCCGTTGGGTGGAGTATATTCATCAAATTCCTCCCCTACAGGATCCGGGAGCTCGATCACGTGTCTCAAATCAGCAATGATCGATTCCAGCCTGCCTTCTGTCAAGATCAGGCGGTCGATCAAATGCTCCGGCATCTCTGCCAGGCGGGCTTCTTCGACATCCTCCTGGTTGGCATCAATTACAGCAGCTGTATTGGCGGCCAGCTGGTCGGCAATCCCTGCCAGCATCTCATTCTTCTTTTCTTCGCTTATCAAGGCCAGCACCCCTGCGGCGGACCGGGCCTCTTGCGCCATTTTAGTTAACACCGGGACCTCCCTAGAAAACACTTACACCACCACCAAATTATCATGATGGACCAGCTCATTCCCATAACTGAACCCGATTACACTTTCGATCTCTCCCGATTGACGCCCCTGGATTTCTTGCATGCTTTCGGAATCATAATTGGCCAATCCAAAGGCGATCTCCAATCCCTGCTCGTTTTGGATGGTAACCGTGTCCCCCCTTCCAAACTCTCCTTTCACATTCACCACTCCTACCGGGAGCAGGCTGCTTTTCCCCTCCCTCAGAATCTTTTCGGCACCTGCATCCACCGTTATCCTGCCGTTCGATTTTGGGCCCGCCAGAATGAACCGCTTCCTGCTTTCCAGGTTGGATACCAGGGCGCTGAACCGGGTTCCCAGCGGTTCACCGCTCACAATCCGGAGAATCACCTCCGGAGCGGAGCCTTTGGCAATCACAACTCTGGTTCCGGACCTTCGGGCCAGATCAGAGGCCTGAATTTTCGTGTACATGCCTCCTGTCCCGGTTTCACTGGTGGACTTGCCCGCTGCTTTCCAGAGTGAGTCCGGGATCCGCTCTCCATTCACCTCTGATATGAGAACCGCATCCCGATCCCGATCGGGATCAGCGGTGAACACGCCCTGTTTATCGGTCAGCATTATCAGCAAATCGGCCTCGATCAAGTTGCTCACCAGCGCTGAAAGGTTATCGTTATCACCGACCCGGATCTCTTCGGTAGCGACCGTGTCATTCTCATTGATGACAGGAATAAGGTTCTGGCCCAGCAACGCTTCTAAAGTGTTCCGCGCGTTTAAGTACCGTCTGCGGTCCGATAGATCAAGCCGGGTCAGAAGAACTTGAGCGACTTTTAGATCGTAAATACCAAACAAATCACTGTAAATGTTCATCAACCGCGGCTGACCTACAGCAGCCAGCATCTGCTTGGCTGGAATGAATTTAGGCAGCTCAGGAAATCCCAGGGCTTCCAGACCAGCCGCCATTGCTCCAGAAGATACCAGAACCACTTGATATCCATCTCCTTTCAGTTGAGCTATCTGCCCAACCAGACCAATGATCTGGGACCTGGATAATTCACTGGTACCAGCAGTCAGGGTCGAGGAGCCGATCTTTACAACGATTCTTTTCATAATAGGCAGTTCCGGGAAAAAAAGGAATCTGAAATAAAATCATACTATATATTATCGGGAAAGTACGCCCCTGAGCAGGAGTTTACTTTGATCTAAACAGGTAATCAGGGGAGAGATCTAAAGGATCTTATCCGGACCGGTGAATGTTGTCCATCACATCAGCCAGCCGATCAACAGACACAAACCCCCGGCCAGGGACATGACCAGCAAAATACTGTGATCCTTCAGAAAGCCTAGCGGGGACTTCCGGTAGCGCTCCGGGCCGTCCGCCCGGGATTCCTGTGGTCCGGATTGGGCTTCAGTTTTACTCCCCAACCCCCTGTGGACTATAAACCCGGTTCCGATCAGAGCTAAGCCCGCGATCTGGATGGCTGTCTTGAAGGGTTCCTCAGTTGGCCATCCAGCCCACCAACCGATTCCGGTAACAGTCATAACTACCAGCAGAACTGCGGCCATCGCGAGAAAGAATACCCGCAAGACTTGAGACAACAGGGGGCCTGGCTTCATTGGACCTCACCTCAGGATAAGAAAATACAGCCTGACTAAACTATACCTTATTTTCCAGGGAGGGCGTCCTTATCATTGCACGATCTTCCCCAGGACCATCAAGGTGGATTTGCTGTTATAAACATCCAAGATGGACTGCCTGGAGGTTTCCACCAGAATATCTGAAGTATTTATCCATATCAGCGGTAGAATAAGCTTTATCCATCTACCCCACGGCATGATAAAAACTCGACTGAAAACAAACTATGGAAACCACACCCCACCCCTTCATCGAGCACCCTAACCGGACATTGATTGGATTGTCGATCCCGGTGCTGCTCTCCCTGACCGCCGAGCCGATCACCGCCCTGGTGGACACTGCTTTTATCTCCTCACTGGGAGTGGTCCCGCTGGCCGCCCTGGGAGTTGGCACAACCGCTCTGTCGGGCCTCTTCTGGATGTTCAACTTCTTAGGAGTAGGAACCCAAACGGAGATTGCCCAGGAATACGGGAAGGGGGAGATCAAAGGGGCCGGCAAAACGCTGAGCCTGGCACTTGTGCTGGCTGCAGTTTTTGGCGCGCTGTTGATCCTGGCAATCTACCCATCCGCACGCTGGTTGGCCGGCTTACTAGGAACAGCGGGCCAGGTCCAGGCCAATGCAGTCACCTATATGCAAATCCGCCTTTTTGGAGCCCCGGCGGTTTTGCTGACCCTGGTCGTCTTCGGCGCCCTGCGCGGCCAGCAGGACATGCGAACCCCGCTGTGGATCGCGCTGGGAGTGAACGGACTGAATATCCTGCTGGACTGGATGTTGATCTTCGGATATGGACCTTTTCCAGCTCTGGGCGTGGCTGGATCTGCCCTGGCCAGCACCATCAGCCAATGGCTGGGAGCTCTGGTCGGGATCCTCGCCACTGTCCGCAGGATTAAACTGACAGCGGCAGTGAACTTCCGGGAGGGAATCAAGCTGCTGCAGGTCGGGGGAGACCTGTTCATCCGCACCGGAGCGCTCAATCTCTTCCTGATCTATACCACCCGGGTGGCAAACAGCCTGGGAGCCAATTCCGGCGCAGCTTATCAGGTCGTTCGCCAGATGTGGGCCTTTACTGCCCTGGCGCTGGATGCCTATGCTGCCTCCACGCAATCCCTGGTAGGCTATTTTATGGGCCAGAAAGCGATCCGTACAGCCAGGCAGGTCGCCCGGGTAGGAGTGGCCTGGAGCCTGGGGACGGGTGCTGCTCTGGGAACCTTGATGTGGGTGGGAAAGGGTCTCGTCACGAATCTGCTCGTTCCAGCAGCCTCCCTCAGCCTCTTTCTGCCCGCCTGGGCAATATCCTCCCTCAGCCAGCCCATCAACTCAGTGGCTTTCATAACGGATGGGATCCACTGGGGAACCGGTGATTACGGCTACCTGCGCAACGCCATGCTGGTCTCTTCCCTGGCAGGCATTCTGGGGCTGTGGGTTATGGAACACGGGAATTTCAGCTCCCTGGCCCTGGTCTGGACCATCATTGGCGGATGGAATTTCTTGCGGGGATTGTTTGGCATTCTGCGGATCTGGCCCGGAATAGGCCGGAGCCCGCTCAGAGCAGATCAGGAAATGACTTCATAATTGGTCCCGTCAGTAGCGCGGGTGACATATACTTTGGGATCCAAGCCCGTTCTCTCCTGGTAGAGTTTAAGGACAGCTTCCTGAAAAGTTTCCACCCGATCATCTTCTACCAGAGCAACAGCACAACCGCCAAAACCCCCACCGGTCATCCGGGCGCCGTAACAGCCAGGTTGTCCCTGAGCGATAGCAACCATCTGGTCCATCTCTTCCCGGGAAATTTCAAAATCATCCCGCATGCTCTCATGACTGGCATTCATCAGAGCCCCAAGACCTTCGTTGTCCCCAGCTAATAGAGCTTCAACAGCCTGGTGCACTCGCAGATTTCCAGAAACAACATGCCTGGCGCGCCTGAACAGCAGGTCATCCAGCTTTCCTCTTTCCCCTTCCAGTTGGTCCAGGGTGATGTCTCGCAGAGCCTTTACCCCAAAATGCCTGGCCACCAATTCACATTGTTCTCTGCGTTCATTATAGGCAGAATCCACTAAGCCACGTCTGGTGGCAGTATCCAGAATGACAATTTTAGTATCACTGGTGAGAGGAACTTGTTTGGTCTCCAGACTTCTGCAATCAATCAATAAGGCGTTGTTCTCTTTTCCGCAGGCGGAGATCATTTGATCCATAATCCCTGAACTCACGCCGACCCATTGGTTCTCAGCTTTCTGGCAGATGAGGGACATCTGAGCCGGATCCCAGGGAATATCAGAGGCCAGCGAAAAAGCCCTGGCCAGGGCTAACTCCAGGGAAGCAGAGGATGACAAACCTGCTCCGATGGGGACGTTTCCGGAAAACACACCTTCCCACCCGGATAATTGATACCCTTCCTCCTGCATAGCCCGGGCGACCCCCTTGATATATTCCCGCCAGCTATTATCCTTTTTGCTGAAATCCTTTAGATTGAATTCTAGACTCTCATCCAGATCAAGGGCGGTGATGACGACTTTCGAATCCGTCCTGGCGCGCAGCGCTACCCAGGTGGAGTAATTAATAGCCATGGGAAGCACAAAACCATCATTGTAATCCGTATGCTCCCCCATCAGATTCACCCGTCCAGGGGAGCTGGTGATCCAGGGCGGTGTTGTCGAGTATTGCTTGTTAAACTCTCGAAATACTTTGTCTCTGGGCGTCATTTTCGTCCCTTGTAGTGGATGGTTGGCAAAACCCGCAATCGCTCTGCAGCTTGTTCTGCCGTCAAGTCACGCTGAGCTTCAGCTAACATTTCAAAACCTACCATGAATTTTTTCACAGCGGCCGACCGGAGCAGGGGAGGGTAAAAATGGGCATGCAGCTGCCAATGGGAATGATCCTCATCCGTGAAGGGTGCACCATGCCAGCCCATCGAGTAGGGAAAGGAGGGGTCAAAAAGCCAAACTGCCCAATAAGGGACCAGGGCGACCCACTCCTGGTTCTCGTGAACCACCCGGTCCCCGGTCTCCAGCTCTTCCTGCAGATAATCCAACAGCAAGGTACTCCCGTTCTCCTTGAAATAAGGAAGCTGGTTCATTTCTTCTTTCGCTCCTTCATCGGGCAGCTGGTCCATAGGCCAGATCTGGCCGTGCTGGTGGGGGTTCGAGCTTCCCATCATCGATCCTTTATTCTCAAAGACCTGCACCCAGAGGTATTTCTGACCTAATTCCGCTGTTTGTTCAGCCCAGACATCGATGACTCTCCGGATAGCCAGCAGTTCCATCTCAGGCAGGGTCAGGTCATGGCAGGGAGAGAAGCAAATCACACGGTAAGTGCCCCTGACAGACCGGGTTTGGAGGATTTGGTCTGTTCCAATCTCCAGACCAGGGCCATCAGGCTTAATGGCTGCAAAATCATTGGTAATGACAAAGGTGGATTGATAAGGGGGATTGATTTTCCCCCTGCCCTCTCATTGCCCGGACAGAGATAACAGCCGGAGTCATATGCCGGCCCTTTCTCACCAGCAGCTTTTTCCACTTGCCCCATCCAGGGACGCTCGGTGCGGTGGGGGGAAACTGGAACCCATTCACCAGTGAGCGGGTTCCTCCTGCGATGGGGGTATTCACTGAAATTAAAAGCCATAATCGATCACCAACTCATTGAGACCATTCGGTTGGGTTGCGGTCCCAGCGGTGTTCTTTTAACTCATTGTACAAATCACCCGGCAGAGGGCCGCTGTCACTCGCGGCGATATTCATTCTTACGTGGTGGCTTTTACGCATCCCCGGAATGATGGTGTGCACTCTGGATTCGTTGAGAATGAATCGCAGGGCCATCTCCGGCATAGTCATTCCTTCCGGGACAAGGGGACGCAGGGCGTCTGCGTGAGCCACACTGGATTCCAGGTTCTCAGGCACGAAATAGCTGCTGCGCCAATCATCTTCCGGCCAGGTGCTATCCAGGGTGATCTTCCCGGTCAGGGTCCCTTCGTCGAAGGGCACCCTGGCAATTACGGCCACATCCTGTTCTTCACAGGCTGGCAGCAGTTCGTCTTCCGGGTTTTGGTCAAAGATGTTGTAGATTACCTGGACAGCGTCGATCAGGCCGCTTTTAACGGTCCGGATCGCGTTCCAGGGCTCCCAGCGGTTGATGCTGATACCAATTGCCTGGAATAGGCCTTGATCCTTTAGCTCAATAATTTTTTTGATCCAGCGATCGTCCTCAATGAAATGATCCTCCCATACATGGAACTGCATCAGATCAAAGGATGCCAGGCCGCTGTTTTCCAGGCTGCTGTTGACATATTCTTCGATATGATCCGGTGGGTAGCAATCATCCAGGCTGAATTCCCGTCGGCTGGGCCAGATGAAATTCTTGGGCGGAATCTTGGTTGCGGTGTAGAGCTTTTTATCCGGGTTTGCCCTGATGATCTGCCCCAAGAGGGACTCGCTGTGTCCCTCACCGTAGCCCCAGGCAGTATCAAAGAAAGTGCAGCCGAGGTCAACCGCCAGCTGGAGGGAAGCCAGGGATTCCTGATCGTTGGAACCTGTCCAGCCGGCCATTCCCCACATGCCGTAGCCAATTTCACTGACCTGCCAGTTTGTGCGTCCAAAACGTCTGTAGTTCATATCAGTACACCTTCTAAGTTAATATGTCTCTCAAGCAATGCCTGACTTCAATAAGGAGCTGCAGGGTGTGTTCGTTACGGTATTTACCATAGCCTGCGGTGCGTTAATACCCGCGGGATAAAACGTATATTAAGTTAAGAGACTCTTCATCACCTTATAAGGTGTTTTCCCATCATGGGACATATGAGGTCTGTCACAATTATAAAAGCTTTCCCACGCTTCAAGCTTCGAATTCAAGTCAACATCATCGGTCTATATAAGTAGTTGATAAATTCTCTTTGATCCGTCAAATGGGATCGCTCAACTTTACCATTGAGCCGTGGCGATCACGGTTTGATATTGCCATGTTGGATCCCCAGGTCTTCAACATGGCAATGAAATCTAACCTGAAACTCATGCCCGCGATCCGTTCTGAACATACTGATGCGAAAAGGAAATTTCTCAATTACGTAATTAATAAATTTGATGGCACTATCCTGATTGCGTTTGGGATATATTTGCAAGGCCCGAATACTGGTTGCATCGTCTATCTCTGTGTATTGAAATGTCTTCACTGTCCTTCCGTCAGCGTCCTTTAGCTTTATAAACTTCACATCGACCTGTACGTGGTGCCCAGAGACTTATTTTAAAGTAATTCTTCGTGTGTATGGCCCGTCTGGAAGCGGTTTTTAGCGGGTGGTTTTCCTGGTTAGCTCTGAGAACCCGATTCACTGTAGATTCAGACGTGATAACCCTCCAGATAATATTTGATTCGCATTGAACCTAACGTGTAATCTTCTCGGATGTGCAGAATTATCTCAACGACTTCAGCTGGCGTCCAACTAGGATGATTCTTAAGAGAAGATATCCTGGGATACAAACTTCTTCTTCGAATCGCGCTTTCCAGCGAAAAAATGATGGTCGAGGAATCTCAAATTCACGGCAAGCTTTTGTGAGTCCAGCATGTTTTGCATAATCTAGGACAGCTTATTTGAATCGGGCCCGTAATTTTTTTCGCTTCCGGGTCCATATCATCCTCCTGATTGATACTTCGATATTACACTCAAGTGCCCCGGAGGTTATGACGTATCACAGTAGTGGATATATTTATAATTCTATCTATAATATCCAGCCCCAAACCCCTGTAGAGAATGTGCTGGCTTATATCGATGTCATTCGTGCACACGGGACATATCCCATTTTATAGGCGCAGGATTTGATGGAAAATTGAAATGAAAACTCACAATACCAGATCATACACTACAATTGTCTATGTCTGGGGATAAGTTAATAATCGCAATATTGGAGATTAAACATGAGTGAGACAATGCATAAGATCTATCAGAGCATAGTTGATGGCCAGATGGATTCAACAGCGGGGTTTGTACAGGAAGCGCTGGACGAGGGGATCGACCCCTCCACAGTGCTTAACGAAGGGATGATCAGCGCTATGAGATATGTGGGACAGTTATTTGAAGAAGGGGAATATTATGTCCCGGAGATGCTGGTCGCGGCCCGGGCCATGAAGAATGGCCTGGGAATCCTGAGGCCGCTGCTGGTGGAGAAGGATGTTGAGCCGGTGGGCAAGGTCGTCGTCGGGACAGTCAAAGGCGATCTGCATGACATCGGCAAGAACCTGGTGGCGATGATGCTGGAGGGCGCCGGATATGAAATCATCGACCTGGGGACAAACGTTGACGCCAGCAGCTTTTTAGAAGCGGTCCAGGACGGAGCCCAGGTGATCGGCATGTCTGCTTTGCTGACAACCACAATGAGAGGTATGAAGGAGGTCATCGAAGCTGTTAAGAACTCGGAGTTTAGATACCAGGTCAAAGTCATTGTAGGGGGCGCACCTATCACTCAAGACTTTGCCGATCAGATCGAAGCCGATGCCTTCGCTGCCGATGCTTCCAGCGCAGTTAGAGAAGTGAACAGACTGCTGGCATAATTAATCGAAACAAACAGCAAAAAAACCGCGCCAATTTTGGGCGCGGTTTTTCTGTTTCTTGCTGCAGCTCAGTTCTCACCGGTCACATCGAACTGGCTGTTGTACAGCTCTGCGTAGAATCCTTCTTTTGCCAGCAGCTCCTCATGTACCCCCTGCTCGACAATGTCACCCTCGTTCATCACCAGGATCCAATCCGCGTTGCGGATGGTAGACAGCCGGTGGGCAATGATAAAGGAGGTGCGATCCTTCATCAGATTATCCATCGCCTGCTGGATCAGGACCTCGGTCCGGGTATCCACTGAACTGGTAGCCTCATCGAGTATCAGCATGCTGGGATCAAGGGCAATCACCCGGGCGATGGTCATCAGCTGTTTCTGCCCCTGCGAGATATTGCTGGTTTCCTCGTTGATCACCATATTATAGCCCTCTGGCTGCGTTCGCACAAAGTGGTCCACATGGGCAGCCTTTGCGGCCCGGATGACTTCCTCATCAGTGGCTCCGGGCCGACCGTAGCGGATGTTCTCCATAATGGTGCCGTTGAACAGCCAGGTATCCTGCAGCACCATGCCGAACATGCAGCGCAGGTCTCTGCGTCTGTAGTCCTTGATATTGTGGCCATCAACCAGGATCGCTCCCTGATTGACATCATAGAAACGCATCAGCAGCTTCACCATGGTGGTTTTTCCCGCTCCGGTAGGACCGACCAGGGCGATCTTCTGCCCGGGTTTAATATCCGCGGAAAAGTCCTTGATGACGATCTCCTCTGGATTGTAGCCGAACTGGACGTTGCGGAACTCAACGAACCCCTGGATCTCATCAGGCTGGACCGGATGCTCGACATCAGGGATCTCTTCCTCCTCCGCCAGGAATTCAAAGACCCGCTCAGCGGCCGCGGCTGTCTGCTGCAGCACATTGGAAATGTTAGCGATCTGGGTGATGGGCTGAGTGAAAGAGCGCACATACTGGATAAAGGCCTGTATATCGCCGACGGTGATCAAACCCTGAATTGCCAGGGTGCCGCCCAGGATGGAGATGCCCACATAACCCAGGTTGCCCACAAAGCGCATGATAGGCATCATCAAGCCGGACAGAAACTGGGATTTCCAGGCCGCGGAATATAAGGTATTGTTCAACCTGCTGAATTTCCTGACGCTGTCAGCTTCGCCGTTGAAGGCCTTCATCACCAGGTGCCCCCCGAACATCTCTTCCACATGGCCGTTGACATGGCCCAGGTAATCCTGTTGCTGGGTGAAATATTTCTGCGACTGCTTGACGATCAGCATCACCACTCCCCCTGAAAGAGGGATGATTGTCAAAGCCACCAGGGTCATTTGCCAGCTGATGGTCAGCATCATCACCAGTACACCAACAACGGTCACCAGAGAAGTGACCATCTGGGAAAGGCTTTGACTGAGAGTCTGGTTGATGGTGTCAACGTCATTGGTGATGCGCGACAATACCTCTCCCTGGGTGGTGTTGTCAAAGTACTTGAACGGCATGCGGTTGATCTTCTCGGAAATTTCCTTTCGGAAGCGGTAGGTGATGTCCACAGAGATCCCGGACATGATCCAGCCCTGTATATAGCCGAAAAGGGATGACCCCACATAAAGGCCGGTGGCGAGCAGGACAATTCGGCCGATAGTATCAAAATCGATCCCATCACCGCTTCCGGAGATCATCCCCATCACGCCCTCGAACAGCGTTGTGGTCGCCCGGCCCAGAATCTTCGGGCCGGCGATGTTGAATACCGTTGAAGCGATGGCAAAGACAAGCACAACCAGGATGCCCAGCTTATAAGCACCGAGGTAATCCAGCAGCTGCTTCATCGTGCCCTTGAAATCCCGGGCTTTTTCTCCGGTCATCATCACCATATGGCCGCCGGGGCCACGCCGGGGACCTCTCATCAGCGGAGCCTGTTTCCGGGATGAATCTGGTGTACGTTTCGGTTCACTCATGCCAATTCCTCCTCGCTCAGCTGCGAATAGGCGATTTCCTGGTAAGTCTTACAGGTTTTCAGCAGCTCATGGTGAGTCCCTTTACCGACCACCCTGCCTTCTTCAAGGACGATAATCTGGTCGGCGTTCTTCACGGTCGCCACCCGCTGGGTGACAATCAGCACTGTGCTGTCCCCGGTCTTCCTCTTTAGCTGCCGGCGGAGAGCTGAGTCCGTCTTGAAATCCAGGGCTGAGAAGCTGTCGTCGAAAATGAAGATAGGCGGTTTCTTAACCAGAGCCCGGGCGATGGCCAGACGCTGCCGCTGTCCGCCTGACACATTGGTCCCTCCCTGGGAGATAGCTGAATCCAGACCCTCCTCGGATCCGAAGACAAAATCGCTGGCCTGGGCAATTTCCAGGGCTTCGCGAACTGTTTCAGCGCTGGCTTCGGGATCGGCATAGAGCAGGTTGCTCTCAATGGTGCCTGAGAACAGGCTGCCCTGCTGGGGAACGTAGCCGATCTTGTCCCGCAGATCGCTCTGGCGGACCTCCCGGACATCAACCCCATCCACCAATACCCGCCCCCGGGTGACGTCATAAAAGCGCGGGATCAGGTTGATCACCGTGGACTTACCGCAGCCGGTCGAGCCGATGAAAGCCGTGGTCTGTCCGGGGGGGGCAGTAAGATCGATCTCGTGGATGACATCACTCTCCGCATCCGGGTAGCGGAAAGAGACCTTCTCGAAGCGGATCTCTCCCCGGAAGTGTTCTGGGAATTCACGGGGATGCTCCGGATCCTGGATAATGATCTCGGTTTCCAGCACATCAGCGATCCTGTCGCCAGATACCGCGGCCCGGGGCAGGAAGATAAACATCATGGTCATCATCAGGAAGGACATCACTATCTGCATGGCATACTGCATGAACGCCATCATGTCGCCCACCTGAAGGGCAGATTCGGCCACCTGGTGGGCACCCACCCAGATGATCGCAAGCGAGAGGCCGTTCATCAGCAGCATCATCAGCGGCATCATGGTCACCATCACCCGGGCCACAAATAAACCGGTGTCGGTCAGATCCCGGTTGGCTTTGTCAAACCTGACCAGTTCGTCATCCTGCTTATTGAAAGCACGGATGACCATCATGCCGGATAGATTCTCCCGGGTGATCAGGTTCAGCCGATCGATCAGATCCTGCATGATCCTGAACTTTGGAACAGCGATCATGAAAACAACCACGATCAAGCTCACCAAAACCACCACTGCCACAGCGATCAGCCACCACATGTTGGCGCTTTTTCCCACTGCCCGGATCACTCCCCCGATACCCAGGATCGGGGCAAAGAGAACGATCCGGATGAACATGAAGATCACCCGCTGCACCTGGGTGACATCATTAGTGGAACGGGTGATCAGGGAGGCGGTCGAAAACTTGCTGAACTCGGCGCTGGTAAAACTCTCCACTTTCTCAAAGACAGCCTCGCGGATGTCCCGGGCGGCGCCGGCCGCGGTCTTTGAAGCCAGAAACCCCACCGCGATCGTTGCCGCTCCCCCCAGCAGGGAGATCAGCAGCATGATCCCCCCGATCCGGAGGATATAATTACGCTGGACCTGGGATACATCCATCCCTAGAGCCTGGTATTCCGCTTTTACCGCCCCCACCGCCATCTGGTTGATCATACTGTCGCCCAGGGAGGCAAAGGCCTCTTCCATCCGGGAGGCTAACACCTCGCGCATGGAAGCTGGCATATTTGCCAGGGCCTGGAAGATATCCATCCCGGCCGGGATCATCGAGGGGTCAAAGCCAAAACCCTCACCCAGAGGAATATTCGCGTCAGGATTCTCCGCCCGCTGCTTGATACCGCTGTAAGCGACAAAGGCCTTCCCGAGAATGGCATTGAGCTGCTCTTCCCGGTCCGGCTCGAGGTCTTTCAGCACGTAGATCGATTCCTCCGCCAGAGCAGGGTATTCTCCCAGGTATTCCTCCCCCTGGGGCGATCCCGATTCAATCAAGCGGTAGCTGTCGAGGACCAGGTCCTGATCATCCGGCCCCATAAACAGGGTCAATTTATCCAGGGTGCTCTTCCGCAGGGCAACCGCCACCGCGTCTTCGATCCCATTCTGCTGGATCCCGTTGTTCACAATGCGGGAGAGATAATCCGGCAGGGCCAGGTCAGCGTTGGCCTGGATGAAGAGCAGAACCATAGCAAGGATGATCATCAAAGTATATGGTTTAAGGTATTTCAACAATCGCCGCATAAGTGCGCAACTCCTCTATTTTGTTCCAGCGGGGCAGTCATTCCCGGGGGTTTTAGCGATCATCAGCCGCAGAGCGGAGATGATCTGCTCCTTTTCCTGGTCTGTCAGGTTTTCGTCCAGCTCTTCCAGCCAGCGCAGGCGGGCGAGCAAGCTCTCCTCCAGGACCCGCTGGCCTTTCTCGCTCAAGGTGACCTTTTTCATCCGGCGGTCATCCGGGTCCTCCACCCGCTCAATCAGGCCAACCTCTACCAGCCGGTCCAGCATCTGGCTGGCTGCTGCGCTGCTGACACCCAGATGCTGCCCCAGATCGGAGACTCCGGTGTGCCCGGCCCGGGTGAGGTGGAAGAGAGTCCCGATCATGGACATCGACAGTCCTTGTTCCCGGGCATACTGGAGGGTAGCGTGGATGGAGCGCTGCATGAAAAGCTCGATCCACTCCTGAAATGTCCTGTAAAATTGGTCCCGCCGGGGCATATTTCACCTCTCTAAACATTTAAGAGAGCTTAATTATATGGAAAGATTAAAGAAAGTCAAGGCTCTGGAACATCCAATTTCAACCATCAGCAACATCTGGAAAAGCAACAGAAAACCGCCAATTCCTGTTCGGCGGTTTTGAGTATCTCGATCAGTCTGGGTTCAGGGATGGATCAAGCTTCTCGTGAAACCACTCAGAAGCAATCTCGCTCAGTAAAGGTGCTGGCAGTCAGGTTGAATGACTTCCACATTGCCGTCGTCTCCTTCCCCCACCAGCTCATAGGTCTGGGGCAGCTCCAATAGAAAGGGACAATTACTGGATAATCCACAGCTGCTGCAGCTCTGCGACGCCTGTGATAACCGGATCTTTCCCTTCCGGACCCAGAAATCCACCAGCCCTTCCACCCGCTCCGGGGTGACGTCCAGTTCCTTCGCCAGGGCCTGGACAGACAGAGCGCCAGAGGATTCCTCAATCGTGTTCAAAAACTTTTTTAACAAAGTGGTCATGAGTCTATCTAGAGAAACAACAGCTTCCCCACCTGGAACACCACTACAGCAGCCACCCAGGCAACAGTCAGGGTGTAGACGATCTGAGCCCACATCCAGCGCTTCCCGAATTCCTGGCGCATGGCAGAAACCGCAGATACGCAGGGAACATAGAGCAGGACAAAGACGTTGAAGGCCACGGCGGCGATGGGTCCAGCAGCCGGTGATCCCGCGGAATCTGAAAAAGCCCGCAGCAGCGAGCCTTCCAGGCGGGTGGCTTCCTGCGGCTGATCCATCTCAGGGAAGAGGGATAATTCCCCCAGATCGACAAATGGGATCAGATTGATCGTCCGGGGGATGATGTTGATCGTTTCCTGAACCGTCAGGGCGACGGCCTTCCCGAATTTCACAGTCACTGACAGCAGGTCCTCTCCCAAGGAGGTGATCACCTGCTGAGGAGGATGGCTTTCCACGGCAAAGATCTGGTTCATGCTGCTGATGATGACCTCTTTTGCCAGCAGGCCGGTTGCCAGGGACCCGGTAGCCTGCCAGGTCCCGAATCCAGCCGGCCGCAATGCAGGGGCCAGCAAGCCGCTAATGCGCCCGAAAAGGCTGTCTCCGGGCTGTACCTGATTGAAAGGGCCAGTTTCCTGGTGAGCTGGAATGGCCATCAACAACCAGAGCGCCAGCGAAACGGCCAGGATCACCGTTCCTGATTTCACCAGGAAACCGCGGGTGCGCTCCCACATCTGATACCAGACGTCCCGGGGGTGAGGCATACGGTAGGGAGGCAGTTCCATGACAAAAGGCGCCGGGGCCTTGCTTTTATAAACTGTGTTCTTCATCACAAAACCGGTGATCAAAGCGACAATGATGCCCAGAACATACATCGCGAATACCAGCGTTCCGGAAGCGGCTCCGAAAAAGGCCGCTCCGAAGATCACGTAAACTGGCAGTCGGGCTCCACAGCTCATAAAGGTAGCCAGAAAGGCAGTCAGCTTGCGGTCCTTGTCATTATCCAGGGTCCTGGTCGCGTAGACGGCCGGGACCGTGCAGCCGAATCCGATGATCATGGGCAAGAAGCTTTTCCCATGGAGGCCCATCCAGCGCATCACCCGGTCCATCACAAAAGCAGCCCTGGCCATATATCCGGAATCCTCCATGATGCCCAGAGCCAGGTACAGGAAAAACAGGACAGGCACGAAAACCAGCACACCCCCCACCCCGGCAATCACCCCATCCAGGAGCAGCGAACTGATCCAGGAACTCCCCAGTCCCACCAGCTCCAGAACCTGGCCAGTCCACTTGTAAATGAACTCGTTGATAAAGACGTCCACCCAATCAAGGAAGGGCGCGCTGACATTAGAGGTGAACTGGAACACGAGCCACATCAACAGCAAAAAGATCGGCAAACCCCAGATCTTATGGGTGACAACTTCATCGATCTTTTCAGACCGGGTGATGATGGTCTCCTTGGGCCGCTCCACAGCGGACTCAACCACCCGATCGATAAATTGATAGCGCTGGTCAGCGATCAGGCACTCAGGGTCCTCGCCGGTGCTTTCCTCAATCCGCTCCCGGCCCTGGCGAGCCAGATCCAGCAGCTGCTCAACTTCCAGGGATTTCAGGTCAGCGATGATCGCCCGGTCATTTTCAAGAAGTTTGGTGGCCAGCCAGACGGGCCGATAGTTCTCCAGGACTGGCCCCGAGCGCTTGATCTCTGCTTCAAGATTCTTGATTTCCACCCCCAAGATTCCGCTGTAGCTGGGCTGGACATGGCCTGTGTGAGGGCGTTCCAGCACCATGGCGATAGCTTTCTTCAATTCCTCCAGGCCTTCGCTGCGATTACCAACCGTTTCCACCACCGGAATCCCGCCCAGACGTTCAGACAATCCCTTGAGCGAGATAGCCAGGCCGCGCCTTTTTGCGATATCGGTCATATTCAAAGCCACAATCGCCGGAACGCCCAGCTCAAGCAGCTGGGTTACCAGATACAGGTTCCGATCCAGATTGGCAGCATTGACGACTGCTACAACGGCAGTGGGCTTCTCATTGACGATATAATCCCGGGCAATGATCTCCTCGATAGAATAGGCTGTCAGGCTGTAGGTACCGGGAAGATCCACAACTAGAACCTCTTCCCCATCCAGCTCCAGCCGGCCTTCCTTCTTTTCAACGGTCTTCCCCGGCCAATTCCCGACATGCTGGCGGGATCCTGTCAGGGCGTTGAACAGGGTGCTTTTGCCAACATTAGGGTTGCCAGCCAGGGCAATCGTTTTAGTCATGGGCTGTCTTTCTCCCGGTCCTTCAGGCAGGTTTTACCAGAATATGTCTGGCCATACCTTTCCCGATAACCAGTCTGCTCCCGTCTTTTACGGAAAGGATCAGGGGGCCTGGAAATTCATTCTGGACAATTGTGACAATTGACCCGGATTTCAGGCCCAGGTCTCTGATCTTCTGGCTGACCATTCTCCCACCTCTGATGCTGACAATTTCAAAGCGCTGGCCGGCGCTGCCCATCGCCAGTGTCTGTGTCGATCTGGTGTGATGTTTATTACCCCTAGGTCTTGGAGCACCTGACAACAGCTCCACTTCAATTGTCCGGGCCTCCGATTTTCTCAGGGAAAGGTGATAACCCCGCAGTCGATACTCGACAGGATCGCCCAGGGGGGAAGGTTTTACCATCTCGACCACAGCCCCGGTTGTCAGACCCATGTCCACCAGCCGGTGCCTGATAGCCCCTCTTCCATGAATCCTAACGACCCTGCCCGACTCTCCGGGGACTAATTTATCCAAAGTTACCACTGGCATACAAATCTACCATCCATCCTGTCTGCAAAGTTTTCTCATACTGAATTATAAGGTATACCATAAAATACTAACTGAGCCAAGTTTCACAAAGCACAGGCTGCTGGGGAACTATTCTGATCCTCAACAACAAAAGCTCCACCGGAAATCCCATCCCAGCCGGAACCTTTATTGACTTCGCTTCAGCCAGGCCGGCCGGCTGCCCGTTTCAACCAGGGTCAGTATCCGTCCTGTTTGGGTGTCAAGGATCTGAATGCCAGCTTTGACTTCCTCCCCGCCCTGATAGCGATAGCCAAAAACCAAATAACGGCTATCAGGCGACCAGGCAGGCTGGCTATAGATGTAATTCTCTGTATCTGTGAACTGGCGGGCATCTGTCCCATCGGGACGCATGATCCAGATCTGATTGTCAGCCTCAGGAACGCCATCAACCCAGGCGCGCCGCACTACAGCCAGCCATTCTCCATCAGGAGACCAGGCCGGGAGGGTATCATCGAACATCTCACCAAATGCCAGCATGCTGAGCCGCTGCCTGTCCAGCGAATAAGAAAAGAGTTTGTTCAAATAGCCGTTCTCACTCCAGTCAATATCCTGCAGAATCACCGTATCACTGGTTGGAGACCAGACTGCCGGATATCCCAGGCCGGACGGCAAGGTCTGGCTTTCTCCGGTTTCCATCTGGTAAAGCTTGATCTCCAAAGGGTTGATGGAAGTATAGCTGAGCCATTTTCCATCAGGAGACCAGCGGGGACTGAACCCTGGAGTGAAAGCATCCCTGAAGAGCGGAGCTGATTCCAGAGTTGTCAGATCCAGCCACCAGATCGTCTGCACATTGGCCGGGTTGGTTTCTGGATTAAAATCCAATCTGCTGTAAAGGAGCCCCTGGCCATCCGGAGACCAGGCCAATTCCGTGCAGTAAGCGTTCTCACATTCCAGCAGGGGGGAAACCGCTCCGCTTGCCGCATTCCAGGTCCAGATCCTGGACCCATTGGCGCCATCGCTTCCTACAAAAGCCACCTGGCTGGAATCCGGTGAGATCGCAAAATACCAGATATTGGCATCATTTGTGACCGCCACTGGCGATCCTCCAGCAGCCGGTATAGTAAACAGCTGGGCTTGCTGGTCCTCATCCGCTGCCAGGAAGATAATCTCAGCCTCTTCGAGCCGGAAGCTGTCGGGCCTGTTGCCAGCGGTGGAGACTCCGTTTTGAATTCCTGTGGCCTGGACATTCCTGAACGCATTCAGGGAGAGCACCAGACCTATCCCCAGGACTATGCCCGCGCTGAGTACTGGCATCACCAGAGCAGCTCTGTTAAACCACCGCAAACGCTCAAAAAGCCGTTTACCCTGGACGATCAGCAAACCGATCGCGATCAAGACAATGGCCAGCCCGAAGCTGAAGGCAACTATCAAACTCAATCCAAAGGGTATTCTGTTGATGGCCGCAGCCACCAGCAGAATGGCAATCGCGTCCGGGCAGGGCACCAACCCACCACTGATAGCCAGGGGCACTAGCGATCTCCAGCGGATGGTCTCGAGAGGATTCCCCGGGGAAGGTCCCCGCGGCAGGGCGCCCAATTCCCCCGGCTCATGGCTGTGGGAAGGGCCGGATTCCTCAATGGGCTGGTCGATCAGCAGCCGTCCGGGGTCTTCTTCCCCGGCATCAGAGGTTGGGCGGCCATTCTTCCCGACATTCCTTTTCTTCAGGTAATCAGAAACCAGGCGCACAGAGCGGGGAATCAGCAGGGCAATCCCCAGAATTAAAATTAACAGCCCGGATACCAGCTCCAGGAACGGGAAGACATTTGCCGCCAGGAAATAGCGCGAGGCTGTCAGGGTCAACAAACCCAGCGCGAAGACCGATCCGGTATGGGTCAGGGTGATGATTGCTCCCAGGACAACCGCATGGTAGGGTTTTCCCTGGGATCCAACCAGGTACGCGGCCACAATGGTCTTTCCATGCCCGGGGCTGAGAGCGTGCAGCGCCCCCAGCAGCGCGGCCAGCGCCAGGGCACCCAGTATAAAAGCCAGCGAGCTTTCCTGGCGCTTGATCAACCCTTCCAGGATGGAAGCCGGACCGGAACCCGCGGCCGGGGATGTCTGGGACACGGCAGCGGCCCGTTCCGCCAGCCCACCCAGCCCGACGCTTTCCACCACCCAGGGAATTGAGGGTGATCCGCTTTCCCATCTGGTCAGGCGTTCAGCCGGATCATCCTGTGAGTCTGGTCCTACCAGCAGATCCAGAGTACCGCTGTTCTGTGCCGGCAGCTCAAAGCTGATTCCCTCTGTGCTCTGCACCTCGAACCAGCTCAAGCTGCGCTTGGGGGCAAAGCGGTTATGTAAGGACACCCGTGTGTCTTCGACCAGCCCTCCCGGCCAGGATACGGAAAGATTGATCACAATCGCTTCCTCTCCCCTGTAAAGCGCCTCCACCGTCGAGGGCCATTCCACCCTGTCCAGGCTCAGGGTCAGCGTTTCACCCGCCATTTCGACGCTGAAGGTGTCGAGGATGGTATAGGCCCAGGCTTGTGCTTCCTCGGGGGAAACTTGATTATCCTGATCCTGGTCAGCTTCAAACCAGATGCTCTGGGCGATCATTGGCCCCGGAATCATCTCCCAGCGGATTTCCATGCCCATCGGGGTGATGACCACCTTGTGGGTGTGATAGTACATATCTGCCGGGTGAGCTTTGCCAGAAACAGGAAAAGCCAGACACAGCAGGGCACATATCAGCAGAGAAAGCGTTATCTTTTTCATGGTCAGTGATCTAATTATCCTGCTCCCAGAGCAGGGAAAACTCCCCAGTTAAGGATACCCCATTTAGCATTATAATGACCTTCACCACCCCTGAAAACCTGGAAGGTTAGCCATGCCAGTATCTGAAAGCAGAGAAATGTATCTGAAATCGATCTATGAAATTGCCGCTGGAGAAGAACCGGTCCCTGTGTCTCTGCTCGCCAAACGCATGGGGGTCTCCCCGGTATCCGCCACAGAGATGGTCAAACGCCTGGAAGCGGGCAAGCTGATCGTTCACACCCCCTACAAGGGGGTTTTCCTGACACCAGCGGGCCTTCACAGGGCTTTGAAAGTTATCCGGCGGCAGCGTTTATGGGGGCGGTTCCTGGTAGATCATCTGAAGATCCGCTGGTCTCAGGTATATGACCTTTCCTGCCGGCTGGAACATGCCACGGACATCTCAGTGACCGAAGCTCTGGCGGAATTCCTGGGACATCCTGCCAGCTGTCCCTACGGACATCCCATCCCAGATGCTGCTGGCAACGTGGAAATCCCACCAGCTTTCCGGCTCAATGAGATCAGCCCCGAAGTGGAGGTGACCATCCTGCGCATCGCCCAACCGGAATTGGCCTTATGCGAATACCTTGAGGAGCGGGGCCTACTGCCAGGCACGATCGTAAAGATTGTCGATGAGGCGCCCTATAACGGCCCTTTCACCGTGGAACTAGACGGCGAAGAGATCACCCTGGGCCGGGAAATCGCCGGCAGGATCCTGGTGGCTCCGCTGGCGTAATAGATCACTCATCCCCCGGGATTTGCTTCTTGATATTATTGTTGACCAGCAAGATGGATTCGATTATCCAGATAGCTCACACCGGTAACCGCCCGGAAATCAGCCACATTCTTCATCATCCTGAGCGTTGCGAGGCGGGATATTGGATCTGGCTGCAACCGGTAATCCGGTCCATTCTCCCCTACCGGGCAGATCAGACCCGCATTTGATGGGCGCTGATCACACTGCCTGCCAGGTAGTACAGCAAAGATTCCAGATTCTCGCCTGTAAGATTGGAGACTTCCAACCTGGCAAAATTCCCTTTCCAGCTGGGCAGCATGGACCGCATCTCGCTTGCCAGATATTCCAGGCCCTCGTCAATATCCCCCCGGGTGATCTCCAGGTCATTTTCCCGGTCAAGATGAGTACCGAGCAGGATAAAATGGGATGTGTCATTCAGCAGGTCCCCCACACTGTCAATCCAGTAGACCAGGTCATGGAAGCTGTCCATACTGGTCATATCATAAGTGAACAGCACCACATCCAGGCGGTGGATGGTCGGCCTGAAAATGTCAATCACCGCTTCAAAGGAACGCCCGGTTGGATCGCCATCCTCCTGTTTCTGCCCTGGGGGGACCAGGAACTGCAGCGTGACAGTGTATTCCGTACTCCCGATCTGCTGCCGGGTGGTGATGAACTCATATTCCAGGTTGTTGGTTTTACTGATGCTGTCGAGGATCTTCGCGTTGGGTTTTTGGCCCTGATTGGTCAGGGCCAGTACTTTGGCAACAGAGGTTTTCCCCACCGCGCCATTACCAACCAGCATCACATAACCGGTCACTTTTTCTGGCATCATTCCATTAAACGGGGCGGGACGGCCGATGGGATCGATATTCAAACTGGTTGTCATGGCGAACGGGGATTTCCCTCAACTCCTTATCACAATAATGACGGACATAAAATCGATAATAGGTTCCCCCCATCGCTCTATCCACTACCACACCACGTTCTATCCGGGGATGGGATCGGACAAGTTCCGGTATGGAATACTTCACATCACCTCCACAGATATCACAGGTTACGGAATACTCCGGCCGGGTCATCGCCATCACCTTACGGGCCGGCATGCCTACATGCTCCGCAAATATCGAGTAAGCCTTGGTATCACTGATCCCTTTCCCGAAGATATCCGCGAAAAGTTTGCGGTTGAGGACAGCCAGGGTGGTGACAAAGACCGCCCCCAGGAAAAAGATGGCGGTTACCAATCCTTCCAGCGTCAACGAGGGCAGCAAATCGATATCCAGGAAGCGCAGGGCGGTAAAAACATATCCCAGGAAGAAAAATGAGATCAATAACGAAAGCACGATCCAGGGACGTGCCAGCCCGAAATTCCTCAGCAGGAGGACTATTCGGAGCGCGTAAACAAATCCCACTCCCAGAATGACCGCCCCCAGAGCCACTATTATGGCATTATTTAATATCACTGTAAAATTCCCTTGATTGT
>JANTFT010000018.1 GCA_024763275.1 Anaerolineales bacterium
AGAAGTATGGACAATGGAGCACTGAGGGATGATCTCCATCAAAGCTTGGGAGATACTGAGATGAGCATCAGCCCCCCTGTAAATGACAAAATCCGGAGTCGTCAGCGATCTAGAGGCGATGGAGATTGTCGTTGGCGCATCAGGGGTATTTTGAACAAAAGTGGTATCTACCCGCTTCTGGCGTAAATCCTTCAAAATAAATTTTCCCAGGCCATCCCTACCAACACAGGTAGCCAGGGATACCTGCTTACCAAGACGGGCAACATTGGTAGCCAGGTTTGTAACCTGTCCTCCCAGGAAAGCTTGAAACCCATCGGCATTCCCTACATGATCAGTGATCTCTTCAGAAATGAAGTCGACCAGGGATTCTCCGATGGCGAGCAAATCAAATGAATGATCCATTTTTTCAAGATTTCCTTCAAAGCCAATAAGGAATACTCTTTTCTACTTTGGTTCTCCTGTCGTTCCACGCAATATCAAGCTGACCGGCAGAAGTTTTTCTTGAGGTTCTTGTTCGTCAGTCTCGATTATTTCAAGAAGGGCTTGGCCTCCTTCCAGGCCTGATTCGAACAGAGGTTGGTTTATTGTCGTCAGGTTCAGGTAGTCAGCATCACGTATGTTGTCATAACCGATAACCGATAGATCGCCAGGTATTGAGAGCCCCCGCTCCCTGGCAGCATCCAATACGCCAATTGCCTGAGTATCCGATGCCGCAAAGATAGCAGTAGGAGGAGAGGGTAGGTCCAGCAGTTCAAGAGCCATTTTCCGTGCTTCTTCCCGGCCATGATGACCTTGTTTCTGATAGCGCGGATCGAATTCAATGCCCTTGTCTTCAAGGGCCAAGCGATATCCCTTGAAACGATCAAGCATGGAGCAAAAGTGGAGTGGGTTTTCCAAATGGTCACTGATAAAACCTATGCGAACATGTCCAAGCTCGATCAGGTGATTGGTGGCCATTTTCCCCCCAGCGATATCATTAACAATAACCCTTGTTAGATCAGGATGATTAGAATCAATGAGGACCAGAGGGAGGCCTATACTTTTGAATCTTTGAACCAATTTCTCAGTGATAGGCATAGAAATAACCAGAACGCCATCTGCCCTTGATCGATTAGCTAAACTGGCCAAATACGAATCGCGGTCTTCAGAGCTTCCTACACTAAAGGGGATCAGGTCATATTCGCTGGGCGCTAAAGCTTGCTGTACTCCCCTTAGACGCTCTACAATGGATGGAAGGGTAAGGAAAGGCATGACAGCCATGATGGTTTGCGTTTTGCCCAGTTTGAGGCGCTTGGCTTGCAGATTGGGTGTATAGCCTAATTGTTTACAGGCCGCCAGCACCTTTTCCTGGGTCTTTGAGGTTACCTTATCAGAAGAGTTCAGTACCCTGGAAACAGTTGCGACGCTGACTTTTGCCCTCTCAGCAACTTCCTTCATCGTTACAGATGACATATACCTCCATGTAAACGTTTACAATGTAATCCTTTACATCATAGCATAATCATCGAAATCCTGTCAAGTTTCTTTTGTAATTATTGGCTGAATTGAAACAATTCTGACAGGAATCCAACCTCCAGATCCTGGGCAACTTGTTTCCTGCCGTCACCTCAGCCTTTTCTCATCACGCCGGGAATTGCACTCAAATTAAAAAAGAATCCCTTTTTAGAGGGATTCTTCTTGTGGGCGGTATTGGACTCGAACCAACGACCTCCTCCTTGTAAGGGAGGCGCTCTAACCAACTGAGCTAACCGCCCGGTTCGTGGGGCTATTATACTCTTTGTGAAGTCAGAAGGAAAGGGAAAGCATTCCTGTAGTAAAGTTAGGTGCTGTTCCGTCGGAAAAATAGAGAGGCCAACCGGCGCCGGCCGCGTAATAAGGACAGCTTCCCACCGGCATGAGTGCCGCTACCCTGCACCGCATTCAAGCGCAGGAAATCCAGCTCCGGGACAAGAACCGAGTTGCTCAACCGCTGTCCGCCCTGTGCGGTGACGGGATGGGAATTCTCAATCCTCTTTCAGTATTTGGAGCCAGCACTCAGGCCGGAAGTTGAACATGGGCACTTTTTTCTGATATTCCTGGTAGGCGGCGCCAAACTTGCGGATGGCTTCGGGTTCCTCAACGAACTTGATCAGGGCCAGCATGAAAATCATTTCCAGGGGGGAAATAATGAAGATGAAGGTCGGCGACCCCAGGATCAGAGCCACTGACCAGGGGAAGAACAGCAAACCGAAGTGCATGGGATGGCGCATACAGGCATAAACACCTGTAGTGACCAGCGTATCAGTTTCCATCCTGGGAATATCTCCTTTTCGTCCCATCCGGGCCAGAGCACGTCCGGTATTACGGCTGGCCCGCATTACCAGGCGCAATAACAGGATTCCCGCTGCCAGCGTTACCAGATGAAAAAGGAGATTACTAAAAAGAGTGGGAAACCAGCGCAAATCCAGCCAGATCCCCAACGCGCCTCCCCCGATTAACATGATTATCCAGATCAATAATCGCACGATCATAATTGTGTTGTGTCCTCCTGAAAAATTAGCAGTCTTGACCTTCTATTCCCACAAAACCAGGTTGAGCTGACGAGGCAGCCAGCCGCCCGGTTCGTGGACCTATTATACCGCCCCTCATTACTGGGAAGACACCCGGTTAATATCGCCTGGCAACCATCAGAAAGGATGCAGCAATCAGTACCAGTCCCAGTGCAACCGCTTTCTGCTGACAGCTTGCGACCCATAGATCACATACCAGGGATTTGTCAAACCCCTCCCTCCTATGTTACACTTTCTCCAGTACTGCAAGGGCAGAGCGACATATGAGGATCATTCGCTATCGCACATCAAGGCGCAAACCCGGCTACGGCTGGCTGCTGGACGGCAAGGTCGGCCCCATCCAGGGTGATATCTTTGGGGCTTTCCAGCGCGGGGAGGCCCGCACCATGCTCGATAAGGTCGAGCTGCTGCCCCCTGTGAGCCCCTCCAAGGTCATCTGCGTGGCCCGCAATTACGCCGCCCACGCCGCTGAACACAACGCCGCCGTACCGGAGGTCCCGGTGCTGTTCTTTAAACCCCCCTCAGCAGTCATCGGCCCCGGAGAGCCCATCGTCATCCCTCCCCAGGCCCGGCGGGTAGAGCACGAAGCCGAACTGGCTGTGGTGATCGGTAAAGCGGGCCGCTGGATCGAACCCGAATTCGCCCGGGAGCACATCCTGGGCTACACGGCCGCCAATGACGTCACTGATCGGATTTTCCAGCGCGAGGATCTGCTCTGGACCCGCGCCAAGGGTTTTGACAGTTTCCTCCCCATCGGTCCCTGGATCGAGACTGATTTCAACACCGCTGACGCCATCATTTCCTGCCGGGTGAATGGGGACCTGCGCCAGATGGCCTCGACCCGGGAAATGGTCTTCCTGGTGGAGCAGCTGATCGCTTACGCTTCATCCTTCATGACTTTACTTCCCGGGGATGTGCTGCTTACCGGCACCCCAGAAGGGGTCGGACCCCTGGCTGCCGGCGATACTGTGGAGGTGGAGATCGAGGGCATTGGCACGCTCTCCAACCCGGTTGTCCAGTCAAAGAGGGAGCTCTCATGAACCTTGATATCCGCGCCGGGGTGATCGCGGCTTTGATTCTGACAGCGATCTTTTTCCTGATCAGCACCCTTACCGGATTACAGACTGTCCTCACCGGCCGCAAGGTCAAATTCTTCAAGCTGCGCAGAGACCAGATGATGCGTGGCTGGAGGCTGATCGCGCTGGGTTTGTTCTGGGTGGTCTGTGGCGTGCTGGTCTATTTTTTCGGGGAGCCGCTGGCATACAGGGTGATCACGCCCTCCCCCACCCTGCCGGCCAGCCTGACCCCCTCGATCACTCCCTCGATCTCGACCACCCCAACAATTACCAAAACTCCCAGCATCACCCTCACACCGGCTGAATCCTACACGCCAACAGCCACTGCCACTCCCCACATTCCCATAGCAGTGGAAGCCCGCTTTGAAGGCCGGCTCACTCCGCCCGCCGATGCCGCCTTCAGCCCGCTGATCTTCACCAACATCGGGTTGGATGACGATTACAACCCGATCGGTCCGGGAATCCAGTTCACAAATCCGGTGGGCCATCTGTATGCGGTGTTCAGCTATGCCCGTATGGAAGATGATATTCAATGGTCTGCACTCTGGTACCACGAAGGAAACCTGGTCCATTACGAGACTCTGCCCTGGAACGGCGGCAGCGGCGGGATCGGCTATACCGATTGGAACCCCGCTCCGGAGATGTGGCTGCCGGGTGAGTACATTATCCAGATCTTCCTGGGAACGGATCTTCAGATCTCGGGCACATTCAATGTGGTCGGTGAACCGCCGACATCGACACCGACGCCGACACCCTCTCAGACTTCGACTCCGTCGCCGGCACCTTCGTCAACAGTGACACCCTCAGGAGAGTAGCCGTATTAGGCATATCACACTGGAGGTTTTCTCCAGCGAGAATAAGCCGCTGGGAGGCGGCGGGGGAATTTGACCAAGGGTTCAGGTGCCAGTGTTCAGTATTCAATTTTCCAGATCAAGGATAGCTAAGAATGCTCGTGAAGTGCCACCGCTGTCTGGGCGGCCACCCGGGCGTTGTTCAGCAGCAGACCCAGATTGGCTGTCAGGCTGGCCTTTCCAGTCAGCTCGCTGACACGCTTGAGCAAGAAGGGGGTCACTTCCTGGCCGTGGATCTTATGCTTCCTGGTCTCTTTAAGAGCCTGGTCAACCGCCTTCTGCATCTCGGCTTCCGGAAGGGCATCCTGCAGCGGGGGCGGCACAGTGAGCAGGACCGCTGAGTGAACCCCCATCTCCCAGTGGGCTTTGGCTAGAGCAGCGGCTTCCTCGGGATCCTCCACAGAGGTATCCAGCACCAGACCGCTGGAGCGGGAATAAAAAGCTGGAAAAAGCGAGGTCTGGTAGCCCACTACGGGTACTGAAAGGGTTTCCAGGGTTTCCAGGGTAGCCGGCAGATCCAGGATCGATTTTGCCCCAGCGCAAACTACCAGGACAGGGGTTTCCGCCAGCGTATGCAGGTCCGCGGAGACATCATAAGGGGCATCACGGTGCACTCCCCCAATACCTCCGGTGGCAAAGACCTGGATGCCAGCCAGGTGCAGGGCAGTGATTGTACCAGCCACCGTGGTTCCCCCGTTGAGCTTGCGGGCAGCTGCCCGGGCAAAATCCCGCCGGCTGACCTTGATCACACTCCGGTCCTGGGCCAGGAGCAGGATATCCTCCTCTTTCATACCGATCTGGGCTTTACCACCCAGCACTCCCACTGTGGCAGGAACAGCGCCTTCCTGGCGGATGACATTTTCCATAGCGTGGGCCAGCTCCACATTGGTCGGATAGGGCAGCCCGTGGGTAACCACCGCCGTTTCCAGGCCTACTAGGGGCCGATTCTCTTCCAGAGCGCTCAGTACCTCTTCTGAATAGTGCAGTTCCGCCATGTGCAATTCTCAGTTCAGTTAAAATAAATGGACAGTACCCCAATTCTATCATTATTCAGGGGATGGCTTGGAAAAATATATACCTGATTGCAAGGCCGGAATGCCCTCACTGGGGCTTTTTTCCTGATAGAATGGAGGTGGACGTATAACATTTACACGAGGACACATATGAGCGATTTTCCCGGAAAAGGCCAGGTGGCCGTCCTGAAAACTTCCCCTGAAACAGTGCTGGAGGATTACGCCCGGCTGCTAAAAATGGCCGGGGTCGAACAAGCCCTGCCCGACAAGACTATCCAGACCGGGCTGAAGATCAATATTTCCTGGCAAACCTGGTATCCAGCCTGCTCCACCACACCCTGGCAGCTGGAAGGCGTCATTAAAACCCTCCAGGGTCTGGGCTACAACAACCTGGTAGGAGTGCACAATGACACCGTGGTGGTGGACACCAGCGATGGAGAGGTCAACAACAAACATAAAGCAGTCACCGATAAATACAACGTACCCTGCCTGTACCTTTACAACCAGGACTTTGAATGGATCGAATACACCCCCAAGAACCACGAATACTTGGTGCTGGACAAGGTCTACAAGGACGGCGTTTTCATCCCCAAAGCTCTGGTGGGCATGAACATCATCCAGCTCCCAACTGTGAAGACCCACGTTTTCACCACCATCACCGGCGCCATGAAAAACGCTTTCGGGGGTTTGCTCCACAGGGAACGGCACTGGACCCATTCAGTCATTCATGAAACCGTGGTGGACCTGCTGGCCATCCAACAGGAGATCCACCCCGGGCTTTTCGCGGTGATGGACGGCACCTTCGCTGGCGATGGCCCCGGTCCGCGGGCCATGCGCTGGCATGAGAAGGATATCCTGCTGGCCTCGGCTGATCAGGTAGCCATTGACGCCATTTCCGCCAAGCTGCAGGGATTCGACCCTATGGATTTAAAATTCATTCGTCTGGCGCATGAGCACGATCTGGGAGTTGGTGATCCGGACCAGATCGAGATCATCGGCTACGATATCAATCACGAGAAATCCTGGAATTTCAAGCGCGAGGACACCCTTGCCAGTAAAGGCCAGCACATGATCTATCATGGCTGGCTGAAGCCTTTCGAGAAGCTGCTGCTGCAGAGCCCGCTGGTGCCCTGGTCATACTTTGCCAGCAACTTCTACCACAACGTCTACTGGTATCCCTTTGTGGGTCGGGCACGGGTGGAAGAAGCCCTGAAAACCAAATGGGGCCAGCTTTTCAAGCAGTATGGCGATGGTGAAGTGGTCATGCCGGGTATGGAACGCAAAACCGTCATCCAGGCTCTGATAGGCCTGGCTCTGGGAGCCGCCATCATAGCAGCCCTCATCATAATGTTCTGACTTCATGCCCAAAAAAGCCCCAACCATCATCCGCCGGCTGATTCCCGGCCTGATCTTCGGCTTCCTGGTGTTTCTCGCAGTGATCCTGGTCGGTGATCTGAAACAGGTCAGCAGCCAGGTGATTCATTTTAAGTGGATCTATTTTCCTTTGATCCTGCTGTTAACCCTCTTTAACTACCTTTTACGCTTCTTCAAATGGCACTTCTATCTGGGGCAGGTGGGGATAAAAGGATTCCCCATGTCAACCAGTGCCCGTCTTTTTCTGGCCGGCTTTCCTTTAGCGGTCACGCCCGGCAAGGTGGGTGAAGCCCTCAAGGGTGTCTGGCTGGAAAAGGAAACCGGCCTGCCGGTCTCTAAAGGCATCTCGGTAGTTTTAGCGGAGCGCATCAGCGACGGTTTGGGGGTGTTGACTCTCAGCACCCTGGGCGTGTTCGCCTATCCCCGCTACTGGCCGGCCTTTGCGACCGTGCTGGGCGGTCTGGTGATCTTGATAGTGATCATCCAGATCCGTCCGGCGGCTCTGTGGCTGCTTGATCTGGGCTCCAGACTGCCTTTCCTGAAACGGTTTTCCAACGGTCTCCGGGATTTCTACGAAGGCAGCTATGTCCTGTTCCAGCCGCTTTCCCTGCTGGTGGCTGTGGGACTGGGAACAGTCTCTTGGCTGGGAGAAGGGATCGGTATGTACTACGTACTGCTGGGATTGGGTGTGCCGCCTGGCTGGGAGACCCTCTCCAGCGCAGTCTTTGTGCTGGCTTTTTCAACCGTGATCGGAGCGGTCTCGGCCCTGCCGGGTGGCCTGGGAGCCGCTGAGGCTTCCATCGCCGGCATGCTGGTCCTGCTGCTGGGATTGGCCCGGGATACCGCTGCCGCCGCCACCCTGCTGATCCGCTTCGCCACTCTGTGGTTCGCGGTCGCCCTGGGGCTGGGAGTGTGGCTGGCTTTCAGAAAGAGGCTATTTGCTGTCGAAAGCTGAAAAAACCTGATCCTCCCACTCATACTGAAAAGCCATTACAATATAAGCAGTCTGAATTACAAGCAATATTTGCGAGATCAATCCCGCAGGAGGATTCTATGTCCAAGCGCAATAAGCTGATCCTGATCGGTTTGGTCCTGATTCTGGCTGGCTGCAGTAAATCCCAGCCAGTGAGCCTGCCAACGAACACTGAGTCACCCCCTGTAGCCGACACCGCTTCACCCCTTCCCCCTCAGGCCACTGACACGGTATCCTCTCCTCCCAGCGCCACGATCCAACCAACCCCGGAACCCACAGAAACCCCCCAGGAGCCCACGGAACCAACACCTGATCTGAGCGTGCTGCTATCCGGGAAAGTCATTCCTCTGCTTCCCGCCGGATCCGACCTGACGGTACACGAAATCCACATGATCACTGACCAGTCCGGTTGGGGAATCACCCGGGTGGACCCCTATGGCGACCACATCCTGATCACCAACACAGGGGGAAGCACCTGGCAGGACGTCACTCCCCCCCAGCCTATTCCCGATCCCGGCCAAAAAATGATCGCGGCCGCCGGTTTTGCCGATGAGAGCACAGCCTTTGTCAATTACAGCGGCTCGGAGATTGTCTGGACAACATCCAATGGCGGGATCACCTGGCAGCCTTCCGCGTTAGACTATCAATCTCTGGGGGGTGGGATGTTCTCGATATACGATAAGGACCACACCTGGCTGTTCCAGTTCCTGGATGCAGGCATGCAGAAAGTCTATACCGCCATCGCCAAGACAGCGGACGGCGGTGAGAGCTGGGAAACCATCCTCGATCCCTACGGAGATGCCACCATTCAGGGATTCGACAAGACCGGAGCAACCTTCATCAGCCCACAGGATGGCTGGCTGACCAGAGATTTCCGGGGAGTAGCCGTCTACTTATACCTGGACATCACCAGCGACGGTGGAGTCACCTGGCAGCAGCTGGATATGCCGGCCCCGCCCTCAGACCCGGACGCCTTTTCAACCTGCGCCTGCGGCTTATACGATCCAACCCTGGAAAACCCCCAGATAGGCAGCGCCCGTCTGACCTGCCAGTGCTACGTTGGGGACGATCGGTTGACCAAGAACTATCTTTACAAAACCTCCGATGGAGGAGACTCCTGGGAGATAACCTATGTGCCAGAAGGTGAGCTTCACACTATTTCTGACCAGGCCCTCTACCTGACTGCCAGGGACATCTATCGCTCACTGGATGGCGGAGGAGAGTGGGATCTGGTTAAATCGGTCAACTGGGACGGTCAATTCAGTTTTGTTGACCAGAATCAGGCCTGGGCAGTGGCCTATAACCCGGCAGACGACCAGTATGCCCTGGTGAAAACAACTGACGGATGCAGTAGTTTTCAAATTATCGAACCAGAACTGATAACCAGTCCGGCAATACGCTGATCAGGAATCCAGGAAACAGGCACAATTATCCCCTCCTATCTATCCTGCTTCCGGTAGCTGGCTGCTGACCAGGAATTCCTGCCAGAGTCCTGCCAATCGCCTTCCAATCTTAAAGACCTTTCACACTCCATCCCCTGCCAGGGTTTATAAAGGCTTATGGGGATGATGCCGGGTCGATGCGGCAATGATCGCCAATGCCAGCGGGAAGAATACTGCCGAACTGCAGAATGGAATTTTTATCCTGCCTCCATTTCCTGAAACAGGATCTTTCTCCTGCTGCTCCTCATTCTCCCCGGTTGAGGGAGCTTGCGCAGGCTGATCACTGGTTGGTTCTGGCGTGGCAGTGTCTAGGTTTGGTTGAGTTGTGGGCTGCTGGGCAGATTCAGGAAAGGGTACTACTGTTGGTGTTTCCGTCAACCAGTAATAGACATATTCTTCCCCTTCTTTGGCAACAGCTTCTTTCGGGAAATAATAATCATCCAAATACTCCCGGATCAGGGGCTGATCCGGTTCCAGCTGGTAGGCTGTATACAGCAACTGGAGAGCCTTGACCATCTGGTCGCGTGAGGCTTCTGAATACCGGTAATCCCAGACCGCATCCCACAGCAGCAGATCCGCATATCCCAGATGCCAGAGACCATCCCGGGGCAGCAGCTCGATTGCTTTCTGGTAGGCTTTATCACTCAGATCAAAGAGCATTTCACCTCCCGGATCTGTCCGTGTTCCTTTCCGCAGACGGGATATTTCCTTGTAAAGTTTTGCCAGCCGCCCCCAGGCTTCCCCATCGGCTGGAAAATCCGTAACCCTTTTCCGCTCCCGTTCCACAGCATTCCAGGCAGAAGGCCAAACCAGAGCGACGGATATATTATCCTCGTAGCCGGGCTCCAAGTCCTCAAAATTCCAGCTGATTTCGTTGCCAGAAAGATCTCCACCTGGCGTTGTCCCTCCCCACCCCGGTGAGGAATCCACAAAGACTGTCAGATTATTTGCCTCATAGGGCAAGCTTACTGTGATCTCCGCACTGCCAATGGTTCCATACCACCCTGCGCCGGTTTCCAGCAGGTAAGCATAGGAAACGAACGGGTACTCTCCCGTACCATACAGAGTGTAATTCACCCCAATTTCAATTACCTCTCCTGGTGGAAAGCTAACTTCAAATTCAACCCACTTGATAGGATCATCCCAATTATCCGGTTCTCCCTCCAAATTTATTGGGGAATATGTTACTGGTATATCGTCCACATGAACCTTCAGATCGATGATCTCCGAGTAACCCGCGAAACCATCGGAGTATGAGACAGGAAACCGAACCAGCAGATTCTCCGGATCACTGCCTTGATTTTCCATATGGAATTCGGCCAAAACCCGGGCCGTGCCCATTCGTTTGATATCCACTTCTTCCTGGACCTCGATCATTACCTTCTCGTCTAACATCCTGACATTGGTATCAACAGTATCAATTTCAGGATTTGCCCCCGGGGCAGACCGGGGAGGAGCAACATCTGCCAGGGCAGGTTTTACAACTAACAAAGCGCCCAAAGCAAAGGTCAGGAAAAGAGCCGCGAAAATTAAGAGTTCTTTTTTGATAGTGGGATGTTTGGAATCCATGGCAGTCCTCCTTACTGAGATAAATTTCGAAGAGGCCAGTCCCTTGAGTTGCTGATAATTAGTGAATTTCTTTTGCGAGGATCCTGATGCTTTCCTGCCGTGTAGTAAGCTGGATTGTATTTATTTCATTTTACATAATAAAATCGGGGGTCAGGCATCCACTTTTAGCATTATCCAGGTCATAACACCTCTGAAAACACAAACGGGCTGGAGGTCTTCTCCAGCCCGGCAACTCACTGACAAATATGGGATCCGGTTCCTATTCGGAAACTCCCCAGATGGTGATATTCCCCTGTTTATCTGAGGTACCCAACAGCCTGCTGTCTGGGCTGACCGAGATTGCCAGCAGGTCAAGATCCAGGTTGTTTTCAAGAAGCTCTCCGGAAGGCGGATACCAGAACCAGGCAGCGGTGGTCTCCCCATCAAAGAGCCCATAGATCAGCCTTCCGGCGCTTGTATATTTGATATCATGGAAGCCTGGGCCGTCCAGAGCAGGACCCAGGTAGCGCTTTTGTTCCCAGGTAACCGTACTGATCAGGGAGATATAGCTCTGCTTGGCGCTTGAGGCTGCTACTTCCGAGTGAAAGGGATGGAGGATAGCTTCTTGGTATCCAAACAGGGAGCGGACAACCTGTCCGTTCTCCACCCGCCAGATGGTTGTCAGGTGGGTATCGGGAGGGACCAGAGAGATGCCGATCAGATATTTCCCCTCAGGATCGAACTGCAGGCTGTCCCTCTCCAAATCACCATTGACAAAGATCCGATACTGCTCCTCGTCTGTGGTCAGATCCACCACTCTGAAGGTTGTCCCGGTGCCTGGTTCAATTTCCTCGATCTCGACCAGCAGACGATTGTCAGGCGACAGAGCAGCCACCTGATAACGGCTGTTATACTGCGCCATTTTAACACCCCTTTGCAGATCATAAATTGCCAGGTCCTTTCCATCCAGCGCAAAGACGCTGGTGCGGTCCGGGCTGAAATAGGTTCGCTGTCCCCCCTCCAGGCTTAGGATTTCCAGCCCGGTTGTGAGATCCAAAAAAGTATCCCGGTGAGTGTCCTCTTCCAGATTCACCCGCAGGCGCAGGTAGCGATCATCAGGAGAAAATTCCAGATCGATCACATCCGGGTACTGATAAGTCACCAGCTTTTTGAGCCGGGAAATAGTCCGGTAATTGATCGCTGGCAGATTATCCGGTTTCAGCGGCTCTGGTGTGCTGGTTGATGATGGCTCAGGCGTGGATGTCGATGTGGATGATGGACCCGGCTCGAGGGATGGCGCGTTGGTTGAAGGGACCTCAGTAGAAGGAATTGCTGTTGGCTCAGGGGTTTCAGCGACCTCTGAGCGACAGCTTGATAAAGTCAAACCAATCCCCAGAAGCAACCCCAGGATCAAACTGTTTGTTTTCATTGGAAAATCCCGTAAAGAGGGACTAAGTCCTTTTAAAGGACTTAGCCCCTTAACTCACTTAGATATTCGCCAACATCCTCAACTTCATCAAAATGCCAGGTCAGGTCGATTACCCGGTCCTGCTGCTCCTCTGTTAATACCTTAGCAGCATTGGCCCGGAACTTGGCAATGATCTCCTCATCACTCAGAGGATTCTCCGGGGAGCCTTTGGCATGGTCCACCTGGGCAGTATGGGATTCGCCCCCATTGGTGGTAATGGTCACCCGGGCCCGCTTCACACCCGGGAACATGGCGTCAATCTCCGGGTCAGCTACCACCTTGATCTTGCCCAGCAGATCCCAGATGCGGGGATCCTTGAGCTTCTCATCGCTGAAAGAGCTGGGAAGCACATTACCGTCGGCCACCGCTGCGGCAATCACATAGGGAAGGCTGTGGTCAGCGGTTTCTTTGGTGGTGGGTTTATATTTGCTGGGATCGGAAAGGATGTCCGCCCCGCGCACAGTAGTTTCCACCCTGATCTCAGCCACATCCTCTGCCGTCAAACCATGCTCCTGGCAAACCTGCAGGGCAGCGCTGATCGGTTGGTGAGTGAGCGCTTCGGTCGGGAAGGCCTTATAGGCACAGCGGGTGATCATAAAGTCCTTACCAAGGCCTTTTAAAAGCCAATCCGGGCGCCACTCAACGTTGTTGATGACCTCAAAAACCCCTTCTTTGCCTTCAAACACCTCCACCGGTCCGGTATATCCCTCCCGGGCCATCAAGGCAGCGATCACGCCCGCCTGGGCCGCCAGAGGAGCGGCTGTGTTTTTCATATTTGTCAGGTGGCCGGCCACCACCCCACCCAGGGTGAAGTGGCTGCTGCCGCTGATGCCCGCTGCGGCGACCATCTGTTCCAGGTCAAGATCGAATAATTTTCCAGCCACAAAGGGGCTGACAAATTGGATCAGCGAGGCGTGGTGCCAGCCAACCTCCCGCACACCGGGATGGGCCGCATGGCACCAGCGCAGGGTCAGCTCATAGGCGATCATGATCGCTACCAGGGCGTCCTTTCCGGATTTTCCGTTAGCTTCCGCCGCTGCCAGGGCAGCGCCGATGATATCAGAGGGATGGGCCGGGTCCTCCTCCCAGTAGATGTCGTTGTAATCCATTGCCCGGGTCAGCAGACAGTTCATCAGGGCAGCGTTGGAGGCATTCGTCTTGTAATCGCGACCGATCACGGAGGCTTCAGGCGTCCCTCCCAGCTTCTCGGTGAAACGGTACATCACTTCCATGTCCTCATTGTTGACCGCCGCCAGAGCGCAGCCCACGCTGTCCAGCAGGAAGCGCTTGGCTTCCCAGGACGCCTTTTCCGGAATGTCCTCATATTTCAGATCCAGGGCAAATCTGGCCATCTTCCCACTTAAGGAAGTCATCTTCTCTCCTTTCTGAAATCCCTTTTACAGCCGTTCGGCCACCGCATTGGCAACATCCAAAGTAGAGCTGTCCCCGCCCATATCATAAGTGCGGACTTTGCCTTCCAGGATCACCCCGGCAATGGCATCTTCCAGTGTCTGAGCCATCTCCGCCTCTCCAAGCCAATCCAGCATCATCTTGGTGGTCAGCAGCATGGCATTGGGGTTGGAGACGTATTTCCCGGCATATTTAGGGGCTGAACCGTGAGTGGGCTCAAACACCGCCAGGTCATCGCCAATATTCCCGCTGGAGGCAAACCCCAGGCCTCCGACCAGCTGGGCTGAGAGATCCGAGACGATATCCCCGAACAGATTGCCGGTGACGATCACCCCGTAATTCTCGGGGTTCTTCAGCAGCCACATAACCTGAGCATCGATATTGGTCTCCCAGAGCTCAATCCCGGGATATTCCCGGGCGATTTCCCGGGCTACCCGGACCATCATGCCGCTGGTTTCCCTCAGCACGTTGGGCTTCTCGACCAGGGTAACGGTAGGGTAACCGTGCTCTTTGGCATATTCAAACGCCCGCCGGATGACCCGGTTGGCTCCCCGCAGGGTGACAATCCGGGTGGTCATGGCCATCTCATCGCCGGGAACATCGTCAAAGTTCCCCAGTGCAGGGGAATATCTTTTCATCATCTCCCGCAGGTCATCCGCCACAGGGAAGAACTCCACCCCAGAGTACAGTCCTTCGGCGTTTTCCCGGAAGATCACCAGGTCAATATTATCGCGGTAATTGAGAGGGTTGCCGGGATAAGCTTTGCAGGGGCGCAGGTTGTAATACAGCTGCAGCCGTTGGCGCAGGCGCACGATCGGGCTCCGGTAGGTCAATCCTTTGCCCTGCAGCTCCGGGGCAAGCTCCGCCTGGGCTTCGTCCTTGGGCTTGGATGTGATGGCACCAAACAGGCCGCAGTCGACATTTTGAAGAAGCTCCACGGTGCGCTCGGGCAGGGCTTCCCCTTCCTTCTTCCAGAACTCCCAGCCGATGTCTGCCGGGATATACTCCGCGTCCAGTTTGAGTTTGTCGAGCACAATGCGGGCGGCATCCATGACATCCACACCAATTCCATCTCCGGGCATCCAGGCAATTCGATATTTAGCCATCTTTACTTTTTCTCCTGTTAAATGCTGTTGCCATCTTTCTTTTATTTCTTCTCGGCCAGGCGCTGTTTTGTGTAGGGGATCAATCCTCCGGCATTGAAGATCTCCATCACCGCTTCGGGCAGGGGCGGGAAGGAAAATTCCCCCGCCTGGCAGATGATCTTTCCGTTTTCCAGATCGATCGTGATCTCTTCCCCATTCTGGATAGCGTCAACCGCCTCCGGACAGACAATGGCCGGAAGGGCATTGTTAAGGCAGTTGCGGTAGTAGATACGCGCGAATGATTTAGCAATGATCGCTCCCAGTTTGGCTTCGCTCAGACAGACCACAGCCTGTTCCCGTGAGGATCCGCACCCCCAATTGGTGCCCCCCACAATCACATCGCCGGGCTTGACCCCACCAGCAAAGTCCGGATCCAGATCCTCGAGAGCATAGCGGGGCATTTCCGCCGGCTCGCTGACCGTATAGGTATATTTCCCCGGAAAGATCACATCGGTGTTGACATTATCGCCGTACTTCCAGACCCGTCCTTGGATGTTTGCCATAAGTGTTCTCCCTGATTATAGATTGGCGGGGCTTTCGATCACACCCGCGACAGCCGAGGCAGCAACCACAGCCGGGCTGGCCAGGTAAATCTCGCTTTCCTTGGTGCCCATCCTGCCCTTAAAATTACGGTTGGCCGTGCTGATGGAGACCTCCCCCACCGCCGGCACACCCATGTGGTTGCCCATGCAGGGGCCACAGCCAGGGCTTTCCACCACCGCGCCGGCCTTGATAAAGGTTTCCAGATAACCCTCTTGTAGGGCTGCCAGGTAGATCTCTTCCGAGGCCGGTATAACGATCATGCGCCTGCCTTCCGCTATCCTGCGACCTTTCAGCACAGCAGCGGCCGCAGCCAGATCATCCAGCCGGCCGTTGGTGCAGGTGCCCAAGAAGGCTTGGTCAATATGCGTTCCCCTAACCTGGGAAAGGGGTTTGACGTTGTCGACCGTATGAGGGCAGGCCACCATGGGCTCTATTGATCCAGCATCGTAGTGGATCTCCTGGAGATAAGAGGCATCAGGGTCAGGATAAACAGCTTCATAGTCCCGCCGGGCCCGGTCCTTCAGGAAATCAAATACTTTCTGGTCCGGGGGGATATAGCTGTTCTTGGCACCCATCTCCGCCATCAGATTGGTCAAAGTCGCCCGCTGGCTGAGAGGCAGAGCCTGAATGGCTTCCCCATGCCATTCCACAGACCTGTACAGAGCACCATCAGCTTTCATATCGCCGATGATTTTCAGAGCCAGGTCCTTCGAGGTGACTCCCTCGCTCAGCTGACCGGCAACAGTGATCTTTAAACTTTCCGGGACCCGCAACCAGATCTGGCCGATGGCCCAGACAGAAGCCATTTCCGTGCGGCCAATCCCGGCCGCGAAAGCCCCCATCACTCCGGCGTGAGGGGTATGGGAATCCGATCCCAGGACAAGCTCTCCCGGCAGAGCCAGGCCGGATTCCACCAGGATCTGGTGGCAGATCCCCCTGCCGATGTCATAAAAATTCTTGATGCCCTGTTCCCGGACAAAATCCCGGATAATCCGATGGTTCTCAGCGTGCTTGGTGCTGGGTGCCGGTGTGGCATGGTCCAGAATGATGGCGTGCCTGTCCGGGTCAAAGACCCGCTCACCGCCCATGCGCTGGAACAGCCCGTAAATAGGGGCAGTGTTATCGTGGGAAAGCACCACATCGGGGGCAACTTCCACGATCTGCCCCGCCGTGGTACTGTCCAGCCCGGCCTTTTTAGCCAGTATTTTCTCTGCAAATGTCTGGGGCATATTACTCCTGTTCCCTTGGATAAGAATGAACCGCCGGTCAGACTTCCAGGCGATCTTTAAAAGGTTCAAAGGTCATGAAATCAGCGTGGTGGACGATATAAGCTTCCGTGGAGCGCTTGATCAGGTCCCCTTCCCCGGCATGGGCGGCGATGATATGGCAGACCCGCGCAGGAACCCCACAGCTTTCCGCCAGGGAAACCCCCGAAAAGGGATGGCGCAGGTACTTACCGTAGACTCCCTGGAAGGAATTCCCACCCTCATCCAGCTCATACTCCAGCAGCTTGCCAACATCGGCCAGGATGGCTCCAGCAATCACTACATCCAGGTCGACAGGCAGGTCCTCCCCAAAGAATTCAATCATTTTGAGGGCGCTTTCCCGGGCCACGTGGACCACGCAGCGTTTATGAGCCATAAAACTGACCTTCAGGTCCGGTCCTGCCAGCAGGGTGAAAGGAATGCGCTGCAGGTCTTCTGCTGACAGAACGCTTCGTTCCAGGGCCAGCTCCCAGGTTTTAGCGGTCGCTTCTCGCAGTTCCGGATCCTGGATCCAGTCCAGTTCCGGCCAGAGTTCTGTGATATCCATTGGGGGTTTCTCCTATTCGATTACCTGTCTGACCACATCGATCACCGTACCATCCACCCACTTGATGGCCGCGATCACCCGTTCGCCCACTTCAACAGGCTCG
This sequence comes from Anaerolineales bacterium, assembly GCA_024763275.1. Classification (GTDB taxonomy): domain Bacteria; phylum Chloroflexota; class Anaerolineae; order Anaerolineales; family UBA11858; genus B10-G9. The sequence continues at coordinate 17,308 of JANTFT010000018.1, forward strand.
GGTACGCCGCAGATGCTTTCCGCCTCTTCTTTGAGAGCTTCGATGGTCGTGATCGGAAGTTTAGAGTGTCTGGTCTTTTCGATCAGATCCTTCCGGCGGGGGTTGATCGCAATGCCCCGCTCGGTGACGATGACATCGATCAATTCGCCCGGGCCGCAGATAGTGGTGACCTCATCGCGAATGATTGGGATCCGGTCCCGGAAAAGCGGGATGGGCAGGATGACGGTCTTGCTGAAGAGGCAGTTCTGCCAACCGCCGATACCATGCAGCAGGTAGCCGTCGGAGTGGGTCACAACGTTGGCATTGAAGTTGACGTCCACTTCAGTGGCACCCAGGATGACCACATCGACCAGGCCGGCAAAGTTGCCCTTGCCGTGATAGTTATAGGAAGTGAAGGGGCTGGTGTTGACATGATTGGGGTTTTCGCGCATGGACCGTACCCCTGCCAGATCAAAGGTCTGTCCATCCAGAATGTACTCGACCAGGCCTTCTTCCAGCATGTCCACCAGATACTGGTTGCTCCCTCCCCGGGCAAAACGGGCTTTGATGCCCTTCTGGCGCATGATTTCCCCGAAGTAGTTGCCAATCGCCAGGGAAGTTCCCCCGGCGCCCGCCTGGAAGGAAAATCCATCCCGGATAATGCCCACTTCATCACAGAATCGGGCAGTCAGCTCGGCGATGTACAGCCTGTCCGGACTGCGGGTGATGCGGGTAGTGCCGGAGACGATCTTCTCCGGGATACCGACGTGGTCAACCTCGACCACATAATCCACATAATTGCCCTGAATCTGCCAGGGCACACAGGGAAAAGACACCAGGTTGTCAGTTACCACGATCACCTTGTGAGCATACTGGGAATCCGCCAGAGCGAATCCCAGCAGCCCGCAGGCGGATTCCCCGGTGAGCCCGTTGGCGTTGCCGAAAGGATCGGCCGTCGGAGCGGCGATGACAGCGATATCAATCACCACTTCCCCATCCTGGACAGCCTGGTAGCGGCCTCCGTGGGAGCGCAGCACCCCGGTCCCATTCATGCCGCCCAGCGAGGCGAACCGTCCCAGGGGGCCGTTCATGCTGCCCTCGATATGGTGGATAGTGCCATCTTTGAGGTATTCAATGATCGGCTCATGGCAGGGGAAGGAAGCGGATGGAAACCAGACCAAATCCTTCAAACCCATCTCAGAGGCGGCCTTGAATATTTGGTTGGCTACCAGATCCCCATTCCGGAAATGATGGTGGGTGGAAATGGTCATGCCGTCCTTGATACCGGCTTTTTTAAGGGCGGTTTTAAGGTCTTGCACCCGTTTATCGCCATCCGAGGGGTATTTAGCACAGCTGGCCAGCGGTGGAGCGTAGCGCCGTCCCTCAGTAATGTATTTATCCACACCCTGGAAGGGAATCACCGGTTTGCCGTTGATCTCTTCCGGTATCATCCGCCCCACGGCATTTTTCAGGTACTTGGTCGCCATTTCTTCTCCTGTCACTAATCCGCTAGGCTTAATCCTGCCCCTCAGCCTCTTTCCAATCCTCAGCCAGTAAACCAGCCTCCAGCGCCAGTTCGATTGTTTTCAGAGCCCTTTTCACGACCGGAGGGTCGATCATCTTGGATCCCAGAGAGACCACACCCAAGCCCTGCTCGGTGGCCTGATCGAAGGCCAGGACGATCTTCTTAGCTTTTTCTATCTCTGAAGGTTGGGGAGCAAAAGCCTCGTGGATGACCTTGATCTGCCGGGGATGGATACAGCCCATGCCGTCAAATCCCAGGGATTTTGATTCCAGGACCACTTTCCGGAGAGCTTCCATATCCCCCACATCGGAAAACACCGAGTCGATGGCCTGAACTCCAGCCGCCTTGGCGGCGTTGACCAGCTGTCCGCGCGCAAAGAAACTTTCCCGCCCTTCGCGAGTCCGGGGTGCTCCCAGATCAGCCGTGTAATCCTCCAGGCCGATAGCCAGGGCAGCCACCCGATCAGTCGCGGAAGCAATATCATAAGCGTTTATCACGCCCAGAGCGCTTTCGATAATGGGCATGATATAGACTGGATAATCCAGTCTAGCATCGGCCAGGATGCGGGTGATCCTCTCGTCCACCTGGAGCACCTGGTCCGCTGTCTCACATTTGGGAAGCAGGACCAGATTGAGATAGTGGGGCACCACGTACTCGAGATCCTCCAACCCTCCGGGGAGCTGGTTGATCCGCACCATGCGCTCTGCCCCGTAAAAGTTCACCGCCCGGAGAGCATTGCGGACAACCAGGCGGGCTTCCTCTTTTTTGGAGGGAGCAACTGAATCTTCCAGATCCAGGATCACGCCATCAGGCTCATGGATGCCGGCATTGAGCATCAGTTTGGGCGTGTTACCCGGGAGATACAGGCGGGAGCGGCGGGTGCGGTCCCTGGCGGTCTGATACATATTCTCAGGGATGATCTCCAGCAGGAATTCACCCTTGACATCCAGGCAGTCCTTCACGGCTGCCTCGATGCGGGCTGCCAGCACAAAGGGCAGGGCGCCCCGGTCAACGATTTCCAGCACAGCGTGTTCGATGCCGTAAAACTTCAGGATCTGGAGAGCCAAATCCTGGATGGAATTCTTGAATAAAGCGGCAACTTTGCTGTCTAGCTGGATCTGCAGCCCCCCACTTCTCTTGATTTCTAGGGCTGCGTAGCAATCGGAGCGGACTCCCGGTCCTTGATTCCCTGCAGTTCCTTTCTTAGCCAATTTTCCCTCCAGATAGATACAAATACGACTCTAAAATAGCCCCATCTCCCACCCGGGAAAGGATCGGAACCATCCACGGGATTGCAAGAAAGAATTATATCTTACAACCCTTCCCGAGACAATTTAAAAGCGGTCCCAGAGGCCTGCCCAGGGACCGCTAACCTCCCTGATAGTATAGTTGAAATTGCTTGACACAGAACAGATGTTCGTGTATAATCACGACTAGCACAAATATTCTAATTATGTCAGACCAGATCCGGGAGGTCGGTTTATGGCTCCGAAAGCCCAAAATAAATTAAAAGAACGCCATAAGCAGGTGCTGGATGTGATCCAGGAGTACACAGCCGAACACGGCTATGCGCCCTCCTACCGGGAGATCTGCGCCAGAACAGATATCACCTCCACCTCGATGGTCAACTATTACCTGGACCAGCTGGAAGAGATGGGCTATATCGAGCGCAGTGAGAACATTTCCCGCAGCCTGAAAATCTCCGGGGCAGCCCGGGCGAAGGTGGATAAGGTGCTTGGAAAAGTCAGCCAGGCCGTAGAAGACCTCGGTCGTTCGCTGACCATTCCTGTGGTGGGAAGGATCGTAGCCAGTGAACCTGTTCCCATTCCAGAATCTGATTTCAGCCTGTTTGACCCGGAATCCAATATCGAGGTGCCCGAATCCCTGATTCCCTTCAACATGCAGAAAGAGAATCTGTTTGCGCTGGAAGTTGAGGGCGACTCGATGATCGACGCCATGGTCAATGACGGTGATCTGATCATCATGAAACCCACCCGGGAAGCTCGCAACGGTGAAATGGTGGCCGTGCGCCTCAAGGATCAGAATGAGACCACTTTGAAGCATTTCTACCGCGAGGGAGATCGTGTGCGGCTTCAGCCCGCCAACCCCACCATGAAGCCCATCTACGTGGATTCCTCCTCTGACATTGAAGTTCAGGGCAGCGTTGTGCTGGTAATCCGCCAGATGTAACCACGGGATAACGAGGGAACGCTTCACCCTCCTCATCTAGAGCCGCTCCTGCCAAGGGGCGGCTCTTTTCTTTATCAAGGACAATCGCCAAAAGGGTTCCCGTCAGCTCTGTTCCCGGGAGAGTACAGAGCACCTGCAGCCTCGGGAACCTGGCTGTGCAGGACCAGGGGCAGACCTCCACTCAGATCAGGATAGCGGGTCAGAGATTGGTTCTCACCACCTTCCGCGCCGTAACTGCAGCTGGCCACTACAGCGCTATCAGCATCCCTGAGGGTGATTTCATCGCCGGTATTGTTCAAACCCAGGCTGCCTGCTGTAAAGACCAGGCTGCCGCCGAAGTCACCGCGGGGGGTGCCGCCCCCAAACAGGACCAGCCCGCAACCAGCAGTCAAGGATGTACCCTCCGGAAACGTATATCGTACCCGGACCTCATCGGACAGGGTCCAGCCGTCGAGGACCAGATCGGTTTCACTGATGTTCACCAGCTCCAGGAATTCATCATCATCCCAATTCACCTGGCCGTCCCCATTACTGTCCCCCAGAATGGGGTCCGGGTCAGCAAGGATCTCATTGATCAGAATCACCGGAGGCTGATCGCCCGGGAGAGTCGCTGTGGCAGATGACACCGGCGTGAGGGTGATTGTACTGGACGGAGAAATGGTTCCGGACGGCGTTATAGATGGGGTCTCTGTGGCAGATGGAGCCGGAGTGCGGCTGAAGGGAATCTCCTCTGTCGGACTGGGAGTCAAAGAGAGAGAAGGAGAGGGCACAGCTGTTAGAGTTACCGTTCCTGCAGATGTCGGCTGAGTGGTTGGAGTGTGCCCGGGGGTGGGAGTCCCCTCAGCGAACGGCGTGAGTGTAGCCTCCGGCGACGGCGAACTCGAAGGCAGCGGGAGAACTGTTGGTGTCAGGGAAACAGTTGGGACCGGCGTTGGCGAGGTAGTTGGCTCCAGGGTGGGAAGCGGAGTATCCGGGGTGAAAGAGGTCGGCAGCGGGGTCGAGCTGGGAGAAGGTGGGGAAGTGTGCGCCGGCGTAACTCCCCCTGTTTCAGTGAGGCTTGGGTCAGGAGCGCTGGCCGTGTTTGTGGGTGTGAATCCCGGGGTCGCAGGAGTTAGGGTAGGAATCGGGACCGGTGTAAGGGATACTTCCGGAGTCCAGGAGGATTCCAGGGTGGGTGGAGTCTGGTCCAGCCACCCCGGGGAGGGGTGCGACCGCTCCCGCCAATCTTCTGGCCGGTCCCTGTCCTGCTCAGGTGGATAACGCTCCAAACTGTGCCCTTCTGCGGGTTTCGGGACTGGAGCCATCATGCTTCCGGCACTAGAGGAGCCGTAAACGACCAAGTCCAGCACCTGATCCCAGGGGCTGACCAGCAGGACCTCATCCACGCTATTGTTGAGCTGCACCACACTGCGCCCCCACCCGGGATAGGGAAGCATATCCGGGACCCGGGAATCGCTGTCCTCCAGCTCAAAATCAGGCTGGAACCCATAATTCATCTTAAAGTTCCTGGCCCGATTGGCAATCACCAGCACCTCCTGCCCTCCTATCCGGTAGCCGTCTGGAAAGCGCACCATCCCTTCCTTACCTCCCGGAGAAATCTCATCCCCGAGCTTGATGCCATCGAGGGGCAGACTTCTCCCGGTCGGGTTGAAGATCTCCACCCACTCGCCTCCCGGTTCCTCGCCGGCGGGATTGGGAAGCAGCTCGGTAATCAGCAGCCGGATGGGATAATAGGTAGGTGAAGGGATGGGGGTCAAGCTGGGCGTCAGCGACGCTGTAGAACTGGGAGAGGCTGTCCCGGTGGGAGTGGATGTTCCCCAAATCGAAGTATCCGGGATTTCGCTGTCAGCCGCCGGCCAGGACCCGGAACTCTCTGGCGATGTCTGCTGGTGAGTTTCCCCCGGGAGAGGTTCTTCAACCAGCACCAGCAGGTAGCCAGTCTGATCCTGACGGAGCAGCCCGGTTGTTTCCTGCAGATCATCTCCCGGTTGGAAACCTTCCAGCTCAACCCCGATTCTATCCAGTGAAAGTCTGAGGGAGATGTTTTCACTCTGGAAACAGACCATTTCCTGAGAAGACTCTGGAAAAAAGCGGGGTAGAATCACCAGCTCACTGGAAGAGGAGGATAATTGGAGAATTTCCGCCCGGGGGATGTTAACCAGCTGGCCTTCCAGGCTTTCATAAGAGACCCAGGTCTGGTTCGTTAAAACCTCTTCGAGAATTGAGGATCCGGGTTGCGGATTGCCCAGGCTGAGAATCTCCAGATCTTCCAGAGCTGTTTCCAGGCGGGTTTCGCCGGCCACCTCGCGGACCGTTCCCCGGACCTGGACCTCGTCCCCAACCTGAATCGGGAGGGCACCGCCTTCCAGAGTAATATAAATCCCTCTGGAAGCCTCTTCAGCAGGCAGGCAGCCGCTGTCCAGTAACGCGAATCCGCTTTCATCAGCCGCCAGATAACTGACCAGACCGCGGGTGATCACCTCCTGGTCCTGGTAGGGAGAGAGCAGTCCGCTGCCCTGGATCTCACACACGGACAGCTTTTTAGGCACCATCCGGCAGGCTCCCCAGCCTGTCACGCTCAGGACTATCAGCCCCACGGAACCCCAAAACCAGCCGCTTTTTCCCCCTGAACGAATCACGTCTCCCCCCACCCTGCTGCTCACCTGACCGGGAACAGGGTCGACTCCCGGATCCCTATCCTGGCTCTCTTCTGACTATACAGAAAGGCTGAAGGGAAAGCAAGAGGGTCCCCGGATTTCTTTCTTTTCCGGCTCCGCAGCCAGGATAAATACCCTTGCGAGAGCCTGCCAGGCATGGTATTCTCACCTGTCTGCAGTTGAATACAGATAAGCTCAAAACTGGTATAATCTAGCTGTTAGTTAAAAGGAGCAGGAAGTGGCATTTTCTCCCTTCGATTGGTTGTTGGGATATTTCTCACTTGATATTGGAATTGATTTAGGTACGGCAAACACTCTTGTTCACGTAAAAGGCAAAGGCATTGTCATTCAAGAGCCGTCCTGGGTTGCCATCCATAAACGCACCCGGGAGCCGATTGCCATTGGCTCAGCGGCGAAGGAAATGATCGGGCGCACCCCGGCGGACATCATCACTCTGCGTCCACTCCGGGACGGTGTTATCTCTGAATTTGAGATCACCCAGGCCATGCTGGAATATTTCATAGCCAAAGCCCATCAGCAGAGCATCGTACCTGTTCCCCGACCCCGGGTGGTGATCGGCATCCCCGCTGGCGTGACTGAAGTCGAAAAAAGAGCTGTGTATGATGCCTCCATGGCAGCTGGAGCCCGCAGCACCTATCTGATCGAGGAGCCTGTGGCGGCAGCGCTGGGAGCAGGCCTGCCCATTGATAAGGTCGGCGGCAACATGATTGTTGACATCGGTGGAGGTACCTCCGAGGTCGCCATCATGACCATGGGCGGTGTGGTTTCCTCTCGCTCCCTGCGGGTGGCAGGAGACGAACTGGATGAGGATATCATCCAGTACATCCGCAACAAATACAACATCCTCATCGGTCAGCGTCTGGCCGAAGAGGCCAAAATCACTCTGGGTTCGGCTTTCCCGCTGTCAGAGGAGAAGACCATGACCTTGCGGGGCAGGAACCTGGTAACGGGACTGCCGGATTCAATCGAGATTTCCTCGATAGAGCTGCGGGATGCCATCTCCAATTCAGTCCAGACCATCATCGACACCATTCGGGACGCCCTGGATGAAACGCCGCCGGAAATCCTCGCTGACCTGATGGATAATGGGGTCTGTCTGGCAGGCGGCGGATCGCTCCTGCAGGGGCTGGACAAACGCCTTACCGAGGAACTCCAGATCAACACCTGGCTGGCAGAGGACCCCATCAGCTGTGTTGCCCGGGGCGCAGGAGTAGCCCTGGAAGAAATGGACAAATGGAATGGTTTATTTGTTGGATTGGAGCGTAAGAGCGCCCCCAGAGAATAGACCTGCCTGGAAAGCATTTCTCCTCCCCCCCCAACCATCATATCTCAGCCGTAAAACGCTTTTCTACCCGGGGAGGGGGTTTGCATCAGCCCGACCCCTATGAATAACAGATTCCCGAAGTCATACCGCACAATCGCAATCAGCCTGGCAGCCATTGGCATCCTCGCTTTGGCTTTGAGCGGCACCTTTACCGCCCTGTCACGCTGGATCACAACCCCGCTGATAGCGGCCCAGACCTGGATATCCAACCAGTACCGGGGAGTGGACAGCTTCCTATCCGCATCCCAGGACATCCAGAAAATCCGCCAGCAGAACACTGAGCTACAAGCTGAAAACGCGCGTATGCAGGCTCAGATCGTGGAACTGCAGCAGCAGCTGGTTGAATTAAAAATCCTCTCCGCCCTGCTGGAATTTGCCCGGGCCAATCCCGAGCATCAGTACATTGGCGCTTCGGTGATCGGCCGGGATCCCAGCCCCTTTCTCAGATACATCATCATTAACCGGGGTTCAGACGACGGTCTCAGACGGGGTATGCCCGTGGTGACCCAGAACGGCCTGGCAGGGCGGGTGGTCCAGGTAACCGCTAACGGAGCGCGGGTCAGCTTGATCACCGATCCTGTCACACGTATCAACGTCAGAGTAGAGCCTTCCCGCAGCGCCGCTGTACTGACCGGATCGATCACCGGTGACATCACCCTGGAGCAGATTCCCCAGGATGCGGACGTCCAGCCCGGCAACCTGATCCTGACCTCCGGGCTGGGAGGAAACTACCCGCCAAACATCATCGTCGGACAGGTCACCAGTGTTCGCACCCGGGAAAATGCCCTCTTCCAGAGTGCTTCTGTGCAGCCGGTGACAGATTTTTCTGACCTGGCTATCGTGCTGGTGATCACTAATTTTGAGCCGGTGGATCTCAGCCCTTTGATCCCAGAATCCGGCTCACCATAGAGGAAAAGGCCCCAAGATGTCCGTGATATTGAGCATCCCCACTCTGGGTTTGATCGCCGCCCTGCAGTCCGCAGTGGTCAGCAGGCTGCCGTTAAACCACGGCACCGCAGACCTGATGCTGGTGCTGCTGGTCGCCATTGCCCTGCAGAAAAGGGTGAATACCGCCTGGGGTTGGAGCATCGTAGGCGGTCTGTTAACAGACTTTATATCAGGCCTGCCCTTCGGCATCTTCACGCTCAGCTACCTGGGTACCACAGCTCTGGCGCTGGCCCTGCGGAAAAGGATCTGGCGCTTTTCCTTTTTGATGCAGCTCCTGGTTGTCCTCAGCGGGACGATCATTTCCCACTCTTTATCCTATCTGGTAATATTCCTGCAGGGCACCAGCCTGGACCTCAGAACCGTGCTGCAAACCGTCACCATGCCCAGCCTGGTTCTCAACTTTATGCTCTCATTGCCGATATTCATCCTGACCCGGGACATTCTGGAGCAGTTCGCTCCCCTGGAATACAATGCTTAACGCACCGGCTTCTTCTCATAATAAGATCAGCACTGGCAGGATCCTCTCCTTTGCAGGCATTGTAGGAGCGGTCTTCCTGATGTTTATTTTCCGGCTGTTTTCAATTCAGATTCTCAACGGAGACACCTTTATCGCCCAGGCTCTGGAAAACCGCCTGCGAGAAATCAGCCTGGCCCCTACCCGGGGAGTGATCTTCGACCGCAACGGCATCGTCCTGGCCCGCAATGTGGCATCCTACAATGTGGTGGTCAAAGCAGCAGAGCTTCCAGATGATCAGGGCTCGATCCAGAACATCATCCGCTCCCTGGCCGAATATATCGATGTGCCAGTTTCCAGGGGGGAGATCTCTCCTGATCATCCCTTTGTGCCTTGTGTCTCAGACCACGGGATCAGCCAGATCATCGAATACGGTGAACAGAGCGCTCCTTTCCAGGACGTGAAGATCGCCTGCAACATCCCTGAAAATCAGGCCCGTATCATCCAGGAAAAGACCATGGATTGGCCGGGTATTTCCCTGGAGATCGAGACTGTCCGCGATTACCCCACCGGTTCTCTGACAGCCAGCATCATCGGCTTCCTGGGCCCGATCTCCAGCGCCGAGGAGGCTTACTACACTGAGCGGGGTTTTGTGACCAACCGCGACAAAATCGGTTATGCCGGCCTGGAACGCTATTTTCAATCCATCCTTTCCGGCAAACCGGGCAAACGGGTAGTTGAAGTGGATGTCGGCGGCCAGATCATCCGCGACGCGGTCCCGGTGATCTCCTCCATCCCCGGCCAGAACATCTACACCACGATCGACACCCGCCTCCAGCAGGCCGCCGAATCGATCCTGCTGGACGAGATCAACGGTTGGAATGCTTATTTCGGTGAACTGCGCATCACCAGCGGGGTGGTGATCGCTATGAATCCCCGCACCGGGGAAGTCCTGGCGATGGTCTCCTTCCCCACTTACGAGAACAACCGCATGGCCCGGATCATCCCGTCCTATTATTACCAACAGCTTAACGCTGATGTCCGCAACCCTCTTCTCAATCAGGCTGTAGGCGCGGAGCTGCCAGCCGGCTCGGTCTTCAAACTCAGCACCGCTCTGGGGGCCCTAAACGAGGGAGTGGTCACTCCTGATCAGGTGATCACCACGCCCCCGGAGATCCAGCTTGCCAACAAATACACGCCCAATGACCCTGGTAACAGTAAAACCTATGTGGACTGGAATGAGAATGGTTTTGGCCAACTGGACTTCATCGGGGGCATCGCCAACTCCAGCAACGTATACTTCTACCAGCTGGGTGGCGGGGATGCCGAGGAACTGGGCACCGGTGTGCCCAACGAGGTCCCGGAAGGGCTGGGCATCTGCCGCCTGGGCACTTATGCCCGGGCCCTGGGATATGGAGATTACCTGGGCATTGAACTGCCCGACGAAGCTGACGGAATCATACCTGATCCCAAGTGGAAGCGCATTGCCCACGGCGAGAACTGGTCGACGGGAGATACCTACATCACCAGTGTGGGTCAGGGATTTGTCACTGCCACTCCTCTGCAGATCCTTGCCTCAGCGGCTACTATTGCCAATGACGGTAAGCTGATGAAGCCTACCATCATCTCAACAACAACCGACGCGGAAGGGCAGGTAATCATCCCCTTTGAGCCGGTTATGAAGTGGGACATCACCGTAGACCCAGTGATCGATGTTTATTCCAATCCCACCAGCGCCGGAGGCTGCGAGGCCAAACTTACCGGAGAAACCAAAACGGTCGAACCCTGGGTGGTTGAAAAGATCCAGGAAGGCATGCGGGCAGCGGTGACCGAGGGCACACTGAAAGAGGTATTCAAGAATATTGGCATTGCTGTGGCCGGGAAAACCGGTACGGCTGAATATTGCGACACCTTTGCTAATGAGAAAGGACTCTGTATCCCTGGGAGCTGGCCCTCCCACGCCTGGACTATCGCCTATGCGCCTTTTGATAATCCCGAGATCGCCGTGGTAGCCTTTGCCTACAACGGCGGCGAGGGTGCCAGCGTAGCCGGTCCAATCGTCCGGCGGACCATTGAGGCCTATTTCGAACTCAAGGCCATCGACAGCAGAGTAAGCCTTCCCTGAGTTCTCATGCTATAATTTTAGGGATCGGTTAATAGCGGATTCGAGCTGCTTTAACCCTGGAGTTCAAGGCATGGAAGCAGAAAAGATCGAGGTCAAAGGCATTAAGAACGGCCTGTTAATTGAAATCAAACCTGGAAATTGGCAGGACCGGGAAGAGAGCCTGCTAACCTATATTGACCAGAACCTGGAGTTCTTCAAAGGAGCCAAACTTGTCCTCGATGTGGGAGAGCGGGAGCTAAAGCCCCCTATGCTTTCCTCCCTGCGGAATGCCCTGTCTGACCGGGAAATCAAGCTCAAGGCTGTGCTGAGCACCTCCCGGACAACTGAACGAGCCTCTCAGGACCTGGGCCTGGAGATCAAGTTAGACCAATCTTCCCACCTGCCGGTGCAACCTTCCATCAACACCCAGCTGGAAGGCGATGAGGCTGTCTTCTTAAAACGCACCTTACGATCCGGTCACAAGGTGAAATTTCCCGGCCACATTGTCGTGTTAGGAGATGTGAACCCCGGCGCAGAGCTGGTTGCTGGGGGCGACATCATCGTTTGGGGTCGACTGCGGGGAGTGGTACATGCCGGGGCAGGCGGTGACACAGATGCTGTGGTCTGCGCCCTGGATCTCTCTCCCACCCAGCTGCGCATCGCCGACAAGATCAGTGTATCCCCTCCCAGGAAAGGGAAAACCCGACCGGAAATCGCCTATCTGGAAAACGGTCAGGTTTCTGCCCGGGAATGGAACAGGGATTAATCCAATCAGGAGACAATTTACCCTATGAGCGCGAAAGTTATCACCATCACATCTGGTAAAGGCGGAGTGGGAAAAACCACCGCCACCGCGAATATTGGCGCTGCCCTGGCCAGCAGCGGCCAGCGGGTCGCCTGCATCGACGCCGATATCGGCCTGCGAAACCTGGATGTGGTAATGGGGTTGGAGAACAGGATCGTCTACGACCTGGTCGATGCAGTGGAAGGCCGCTGCCGTCTCAATCAGGCCATGATCAAGGACAAACATATCCCTGAACTGTACCTGATCCCCTCCGCCCAGACCCGAGACAAGACCGCGGTTTCCCCTTCGGATATGATCAGGCTCTGTGACGAACTGAAGCTTGACCTGGATTGGATCCTGATTGACTCTCCAGCAGGAATAGAGCGCGGTTTCAAGAACGCCATCGCCCCCGCGGATCAAGTGATAGTGATCACCAATCCGGAGATCTCGGCCGTCCGCGACGCCGACCGCATCATCGGGATCGTGGAAGCAGAGGAAAAAGGCACTCCCAGACTGCTGATCAACCGCCTTAACCCGGAAATGGTCCGGCAGAACAACATGCTTTCCGCGGACGATGTGGTCGATCTGCTGGCCATTCATCTGCTGGGCATCGTTCCGGAGGACAAGAATGTCATTATCAGCACCAACAAGGGCACACCGATCGCCCTGGACGGAAAGAGTCCGGCAGGGCAGGCTTACCGCAATATAGCCAGGCGGATCATGGGAGAAGAGGTGCCGCTGATGGATTTGGAGAAAGGCAGCGGAATATTCAGCCGGCTTTCCAGCGTATTCGGATCAGGAGAATAAGGGCATGGGCAACTTCATTCAAAAAATTTTCACCAGGGAACCCAGCAGCGCAGCCAGGGCCAAGGACCGCCTGCGGCTGGTCTTGATAAATGACCGCACCGATCTATCCGCAGCCGCCCTGGAAGCGCTCAAGGATGACCTGCTGGAAGTCCTCTCCCGCTATATTCAAATCGATCCAGATGCTGTGCAGATTAACATCACCAGGGATGGACGCCAGCAGCGGCTGATCGCTGATATCCCTATCGCTGGACCAATCAGCCGTAAATATTAACTTATGCATAGAATCTCCTGGCGCCATTTCGATTTCTGGCTGCTTGGCGCCGTGGCCTTCCTGACCATCTTCGGTGTCACCATGATCCGCTCCGCCATTGCAGGCAACATCGAACTGGTTGAAGCCAATACAGTTACAAAGCAGATCATCTTCGCCAGCATCGGGTTTGTGATCATGGTCATCACAGCTATGATCGATTACCACTACTGGGGCGCTTTAAGCACGATCCTGTTCATCGTGACTTTCGGCGCTCTGGCGGTGCTCTTCACGGTCGGCGGAGCTCTGTTCGGGTCCTCGCGCTGGTTTGCCGTGGGCCCGATCCTCATCCAGCCCTCCGAATTCGCCAAGATCACCATCATTCTCATCCTGGGCAACTTCTTTTCCCAGCACATCGAGGACATCAAAAATCCCCGGGTTGTGCTCCAGAGCCTGATGATCACCATGGGAATTGTCGGCTGGATCATCCTCCAGCCCGATCTGAGCACCTCGATCGTCATCCTGGTGCTGTGGTTTGCCCTGCTGTGGGCAGCAGGCCTGGACGTGAAGCTGCTGCTGATCACCAGTGGTGTGGGCGCGGTGAGCATGGCTATCGGCCTGCCGCTCTTGCTGCTCAATTATGACCCCACCAATACCAGCTCCCTCATCAAGCCTTACCAGCTGGAGAGAATTATCAACTTTCTGTTCCCCGACCCCAATGCCAGCTTCGGTGCCATCTACAACGTCCAGCAAGCTTTGATCAGCATCGGTGACGGTGGCTGGTTCGGGCAGGGCTACGGGGGCGGCTCGCAGGTCCAGCTGCGTTTTTTGAAAGTCCGTCATTCCGACTTCATCTTTTCAGCTCTTTCTGAGGAATTCGGCTTCGTTGGAGCTCTGCTGGTGATCGCCACCCTGGCTTTTATCGTTGCCCGCTGTCTGCGGACTGCCCGCATTGCCAGTGACACCTTCGGAGCGTTGATCGCCTACGGAGCAGCTACTTTAATCTCATTCCAGACTATCGTCAATGTGGGCATGAACCTCAACCTGCTGCCGGTGACCGGCCTGACCCTGCCCTTTGTCAGCTATGGGGGGTCTTCGCTGATGACCCTGTTCATCGCTGTTGGCCTCGTAGAAAGTGTGGTGATGCGCCACCGCGATCTGGAATTCTAATCAAAACAACCAGGGAATAACCCCTTATGACTGAGTACATCCAACCCGCCCGCGTCCGCTTTGCCCCCTCACCAACCGGGTTCCTGCATATCGGTGGAGCCCGGACCGCTCTGTACGATTACTTGCTGGCCCATCAGACCGGAGGTGCCTTCGTACTGCGCATCGAGGACACCGATCAGAAGCGCTACCAGGAAAGCGCAGAACAGGACATCAAGGACGCCCTGACCTGGATGGGCATCCAGCCAGATGAAGGTCCGGACCAGGGCGGCCCGTACGCCCCCTACCGGCAGTCCCAGCGAATTGACATCTACCGGGAGCAGGCCGAAAGACTGATCGAAAACGGCCAGGCCTACTACTGCTTCTGCACCCCCGAGCGGCTGGAGAAAGTCAGGAAAGAACAGCAAAAGAACAATCAAACGCCCCACTACGACGGCACCTGCCGGAACCTGGACAGCGAGGAATCCGCCCGCAGGGCCGCCGCTGGTGAGCCTCATGTGATCCGCTTCAAAGCGCCCCGGGAAGGACAAACCACCGCGGTGGATGCTCTAAGGGGGGAAATCACAGTGGATAACAGCACTCTGGACGACATGATCCTGATCAAGTCCAGCGGCCTGGCAGTCTACCACCTGGCAGCCATGGTTGATGACCACCTGATGGGCATCACCCATGTCTTCCGGGGATCGGAATGGCTGCCTACCTTCCCCATCCATGTCCTGATCTACCGGGCGCTGGGATGGGAGGAGCCTATCTGGGTGCACCTTTCCGTGCTGCTCAAACCTGACGGGAAAGGCAAAATGAGCAAGCGTGATACCGAGCTGGCCCGCGAGCAGGGTTTCCCGATCTTCATGAAGGACATGGAGGAGCTGGGCTACATCCCGGAAGCAGTCATCAACTGGATTGCCCTGATGGGCTGGAGCTATGACGACAAAACCGAGTTCTTCACACTGGAAGACCTGGTGGAAAAGTTCAGCGTCGAGAAGCTCAACCCCTCCCCCGCTGCCATTAATTTCAGCAAGCTAGACCATTTCAACGGGTTACACATCCGCCAGCTGGCTGTTGAGGATTTCGCCAGCCGCATCAAACCCTGGTTCGAAAAAGCCGACCTGCATCCAGAGGATGAAATGCTGATCCAGGTAGCCGCTGCCCTGCAGAATCGCACCCCCAAGCTCACCGAGGTGGTTGATATGGGAGGGTTCTTTTTCCGCGACCAGGTAAAGCTGGAAGTAGAGCGGGTCGTGACCCCAAAAATGAGCGCTGTCCAGGCCGCTGAAGCAGCTGGAAGGATCCTGGATCTTTTCCAGGGGCTGGATGAGATCAATCAGGAAAACGCCGAGGGACCCCTGCGGGAACTGGCCTCCGGGATGGGCTTGAAAGCCGGCCAGATCTTCGGCCTGCTGCGGGAAGCTCTTACCGGGCAGAAAGTCAGCCCGCCGATCTTTGATATCATCCCGATCCTGGGACGAAAGACGGTCACCCAGAGGTTGGAAAACGCCCGCGATCTTCTGCGAATTGAGGCAGATAAGAGCAGCGGCTGATCTTCCTGGTTAAATTTCACACCATAAAGAACACTGGAACAGACCGCAGGCATTTTCCCCCAGAGGAGTGAGCGGCTGCCGGGGTCAAATCTAATCCTCTAAGCGCCCAGATACAACTTTCGATCACCGGCCTGTTCGGACATTCTCAGCTCCCAAGGGATGGCTTCCTATTTCCCGGGCTCTAACGGCCAACCTGAAAATCCTGCAGAGATCATCCCGGTCTTTTTCCTCAGGGCTCAACCCCTGCCCCTCATTTTGTACTTGCCTCCCCACCCCCCTCAGATCCTCCTGCCTGCCCGCCAGGCTCCGCCCGCAGGTCATCTGGTTCAAGGTGAACATCGACATCAAGGATATTGAGGCCGGCTGACAGCAGCCTGTCCTTGACCTGGTGCCCGATCTGATGGCCTTCCCGGACAGAGATCCCTCCCGGCACGGTAACATGGATGTCCAGCAGGTAGACCAGGCCGCTCTTGCGGATGCGGCACTTCTCGATCGAGACCACTCCACCGACCCCCGCCGCGATCCTCCTGACCTGCTCCTCAAATTCCTCGGGGGCAGCCCGGTCCATGATCTCGTCGACCGCCGGCAGCAGCAGGTGAATCCCATTATAAAGAATCAACCCGCAGGCCAACAGCGCTGCCCAATCATCAGCGGAAGCAAATCTTTCACCTCCGATCAGGGCAATGCTGATCCCTATGAAGGCTGCCCCGGATGTCAGGGCATCAGAATGCTGGTGCCAGGCATCAGTTTTCAATGAGCTGCTTCCCAGATCCTGACCCACTTGAGTCATTTTATGGAAAAGGGTTTCCTTGACCAGGATGACCAGGGCCAGGATGACTAATGTATACCAGGCAGGCGTCTGGTGGGGGGCCGATAAACCCCTGATGCTCTGTACGGCAATGATCACTGCCGCGGAAATTAACGACAGGGCCACAACAATCCCGGCCATGGATTCCGCTTTGCCGTGGCCGTAAGGATGATCCTCATCAGGTGGTTTTTGGGAAATCTGCAGCCCGCCCCAGACAACCAGGGAGGAAAATACGTCCATGGTGGATTCGATACCGTCAGCAATCAGGGCGTAGGAATTGCCGATCAGTCCGGTGGTGATCTTGATAATAGCCAGCACCACGTTGACCGCTATGGCTCCCCCGGAGACCTTCAAACCGCTTTTCAATTCATTCATCAACGCTCCTCGACCTCGAAATCTGTGGCCCTCAGCGACCTTCACCCAACGATGAAATCCACCGGGTAATCGAAGAGGATCTGACCACCTTCAGGCGTGACCCGGTAGAGGTTCTCAAAACGAACTCCCCCGAAACCAGGAATTGCCAGGATGGTGTGGCCGATGGTCATGACCATATTCTCCCTCAGTTTAACCGTAATGTGAGCAGGCATAATTGTGGAAGCGGGAGTTTCTTCAAACCGCAGGCCGATACCGTGAGAGATGCCCTTGAGGTGATATTCTTCGAGTCCGTGCTTGGCGAGAATCTCCCTGCCGATGCGGTCCAGACGCCCGACAGTGACGCCCGGCTGCAGGGCTTCCCGGGTGGCGGAAATCATCTCCAGGTAGGCTTCAACCAGCAGCTGCTGGCGCCCATCAGGCTGGCCTACCACAAAGGTCCGGGCCAGGTTGGCGCAATAGCCCCTGTACATGGGAGTCAGGTCGATCACTACCAGGTCTCCCTCCCGAATCGCACTGTCATCCACTTTGCCATGGATCCAGCAGCTGCGCACCCCGATATTGATGTGCAGTGGTGTGCTGGTGCCCTCAGCTCCGGCTTTGAGCAGGGTATAGGTGACTTCGGTGGCAATTTCCCGCCCGGTTATCCCTGGTACCAGCAGCTCGCGGGCCCGGTCCATGCCCAAGCCAGCGATGCTCTGGGCTTTTCGGAGCAGCTCGATCTCCTGCTCCTGCTTGACCATGCGCAGCTCGTCCAGCACCGGATCGGAAGGGACCAGCTCCACATCAGGATTAAGCTTGCGAAACAGGTCCACCAGAAAAGCAGGGGTGCCAAACCACATCTGCATGCCCACTTTCAAGGGGCTTTTCCCTGGGGAGAGGCCCTCCGGGAACTCTTCCGCCAGCTTCCGAAAAGTTTTACTGACATTGGCCATCTGCTCCCCCACATGGGAAAAGACCTTGATCTGCTGATCACCCAGTGCTGCCCGCAGTTCACCCACTTCCGCTTTGAAACAGATAAAGACCGGGTCTCCAAAAGCGGGGATGATGGCCCGGGGCTGAACGCGGGTCTCACCGAAGAAGAACCGGTAGTCGTCCCGGTTCATGATCATGATCCCGACCATGCCCTGGTCCCTCATCAGGGCCTGGGCTTTTTTAATCCGCTGCTGATTGATCTCCATCAACCTAAACCTCCTGCTAGAAATGCTCTCCGCAGTAATAGTCTAACACCTAAGATTATATGGTGGGATCGCGCCTGCAGGGAAAACTTTCAGTTGCAGCCAGGAAGGGGTTAAAAGAGAAAGTCCTATACTGGATCAACAGCAGGCAGCAACAAGGACGCTATTAGTTCCCGGAATTGACGGCCTCCGCGATCTCAGAGGCTGTGGCGTAGATGACCAGCCCCTGCCGGTGGTAGGCATCCACATGGGACAGGAAACCATCCAGGGCCTCCAGGGCGGATTCCTCAGGGGGGTTCTCGGCCTGGGAGCCAACCGCATATTCAATGATGTGAGTGACAAATCCCCAGGCAGCCAACCGCTCCGATTGATTCTCGGCCAGGTAGCCGAGAGCATTGTCAAAATAAACCTGCAGCTGGTCAAAGTGCTGGCTACCCAGCACATCTGGTGGGGCGTCCTCACCCGGCAGGATGAAGGCAGTCAGCGGCACATGGTCGATCAGGGTCATTTTCCCTCCAGGGAAATCGGCGCAGACATCCTCATTGAGGTAATCAGGATGCCAGGGATGCATCAAATTCCCAGTTTCAAGGTACATGTCATTGCCAACACCGAACTGATCTCCGCAAACTGAACTGAGGTTGTTCATTTCCCCACCTGGAGTGAAATTGACCGTGCCCACAGATAGGCCGCTCTCCACCGTTGCTCGCATGACCAGGGACATGGCGCTCTGGGCCTGGGCCTCTCCGGATACGGGAACCTGGACCAGGAAGCCGGACGAGGTAGCCGGATCGATGCCGGCTATCTCCTGCAGGGCGACCGCGGCAGCAGGAACAGCCTCCAAGCGGTGTCCGTGGACCCCGATCTCATGGCCGGCGGCCTGCAGGCGCTCAAAGATCACCGGTCCACCCTGATATTCCACCAGTCCCTGAACGGTGGGAGCCATGAATTCCCAGGTAGCCCTGGCCCCATATTTTTCCAGCACACCGGCGATACCTTCAATGGCAGCCAGCATATTTTCCGCTACAACAGGATCCACCTCGGTCATCCCCGGGTCGCGGTATGGCAGGTATTCCTTGGACCCATGGACATGGATCGCGTAGAAGAAGTACAGCGGAGGAATGTCTGAGATGGCTGCCTCCTCGCTGGAGGACTCAATGCCTGCGGACGGGACCGGCTCCTGGCAGTCAGCGGGGCAGGTGTCGGCATTCTCCGGCCCATCACAGACCCCGTCTCCACAGCTCTTTCCCTGCGGAAGATCCGCTGGCAGGACCCCATCAGCACCTGGCATTGGTGAAGAAGTAAATCCCCTGCAAGAACCAATCAGGGTCAGGAAGAGGATGACGATTGAGATCAGGTAAAATTTTTCTTTTTTCATGGATCCTCCTTTTATCCGAACCGAACTATCGCCTACAATAACCAGTCCATTATCGAACCCGGGCCCCCTGCCCTACGATTAGCAGCTCTCCCCAATAGCTGCAGCTTCAGGCTCAATACTCCCCGAAGATCATTTCCCCCTCTCTGAACACAAACAGCTCCCCCCGCGGCAGGTCGATCCAGTTCTCATTCACGGTCAGCGGGTGGGAGGCGATCACGAATCCACGCTGGTCGGGCGCTTCTTCCTCCCTGAAATCCACCTGCCAGTCCTCGTCTGCCAGACTGACGGGGCTGAAAGGAGCGGAGCGCTCCACCAGGTAGAGCCCGTTGTGTCCCTCTCTGTCCTTGTAGCAGAAAAGGCGCTCCCCATCCGCAAACAGCAGGTTCATGGTGCCTTTGTGGTTGAAATCAGTCAGGATGCCTTTTAGGCGCTGGTAATCCTCCAGAGAGGTCTCATCGCGCGCGAGGATCGTCAGCAGAGCACAGAGAATGGCCTCTGAATCGGTCTCTCCCACCGGGGAAAAGCGCAGCTCATCTCCAGGGAGAGGCGTTTCCGTCAGGGTGCCGTTGTGAGCCAGGACCACTTCCCGCCCCCGGAAGACGCGCACAAAGGGATGGGTATTGGCCAGGCTGTGCGCCCCTTTGCTGGCGTCCCGGACATGGCCGATAAAGATCTGGCTCTGGAAAGGCTCATAATCGCGGATGAATTCAGCCAGGGGGCTGTCCTCAGCCTTGACCGCTTCCTTGAAGATCTGGCAGGCTTTCCCATCATAGCGAGCGATGCCCCAGCCGTGGGGGTTCTTTTCACTGCGGTGCCGGAAGCCCCGGAAAGAAAAGGAGGCTGACACCGGGTGTTTGAAATTCAATCCCAACAACTCACACATATTTGCTCCTAATTAGCGGCTTCTTGCTCCTGCCAGCCTAATGGCAGCACCCTCGCGGGCTTGAAATGAAAGCTCGCATCAGGAATGATGTAAGATAGCTCTTCGCAGATGAAAGTTCCCTGGCCGCTCTGGCGTTGAAGCTCCTCGAGCAAGGCCTCATTCACCTCGGGGCCAGACAATCCCTCAGTGATCGTCATGTGCGGAATGAAATTCTCTGGATGCTTCATTTCCAGATTGAACAACCCGGTCGCATGCAAAGCATTCCGGATTTGCACCACGAGCTGAGCAGGTTGAATCTCATACCAGATGCATGGATAGGGAAGGAAAGAATTCAGCGGCCCAAAACGGATCTCAAATCCATTAAACCCGCGGAGAACCTTCCGGATCATTTCCCAATCTTCCGGAGAAGGATCATGCCCGAATGGCTGAGTAACGGATATATGCGCTTCGCAATAGGATTGCGAGAGCGGGTCAACCCTTTCTCTCTGGGAATTAACAGAAGAACGGAGACTGTCGGGCGGCCAAATCACCAGCGTTCCGTATTGATAGGGCTTCTGCCATTCCTGCCAATTTTCGATATTTAGCATCATTGATCCATTTATTGGTAATCAGGATTAACTTGCATGACCGGAGGGAGGTCTCTCAACGCGAAAATTGCCAATCCCACTCTATAATCGCTGGTCCGTAAATCACACTGCCTTTTGAGTCAGATTCAACGATATATTAACTGTCTTCATTGTCAGCATCCTTTTGCTGCACTTGACCATCATCCCCTTTAGTCTTACCGGACAGATAGCTGCCAATCACACGAACGATCACCGCCAGAGCAAGGATGTAGAATCCCGTATAGACATCAATCACGAACACCAGACCGGCCAGAATTGATACTATTCCCACTATCAAATAACTCTTTTGATTAAGCTCCTTCCATTTTTTCAACCCCGAGATACCTAACAACACAGATAAGAGTACAAGTACTCCAATAAATAGGATATTAAACATTTCTAACCTCCTGTCCTTGAGCCAGGCACTTGATCGTAAATGGCCCCGTGTCAGCTATGATTATACATGCTGATTGTGGCTGAACCTCCCTATCAGCCTGGCAGGTTCCGAAGCCCCAGCACACGCCCGGATCAGTGATCAGCATTCAGTGATCGGCCTACAGACTTTGACTTGGTGATCGTCGCATAGATATGCACGCTAAGTCTGGTTACTGATTCCTTACCTGGGCGCCAGGCCGAGAATCATCTCAATTCGATCGCCTTCTCCGGGCACTGCAGGACACAAGCACCGCAGGCGATACAGCGTTCGGCATCCTGAAAGATGACAACGCGCTTTTCGTAATCCGGCGTCCAGCAGCCTACCGGGCATACCTCATAGCACTGCCACACACCCCGGCACCTATCCGGATAGAAATGGATCTCAAGCTTGCGCAATTTCCTGGCGAGTTCCAGGTTCTCCGTTAGCGAAGAGAGCAAGGTGGGTTCTGTGGTCATCGGTTCACCTCCACCCCACAGCCAGCGGGATCAACCAGTAGATCGCCCCCAGCATCAGGCCGATCATCGCTTCCCTGCCCCAGTTGGCCTGCTCCCCGCGCATTAGCGGGGACATACCCTGCAATTCGGCAGCAGAGAAAACGGATAATCCGGTCAGGCCTATCGCCCAATGGAAGAGTTGTTGAGCCGATAGCGGATTTAGAGATGCGTGGTAAGCGAACAGCCCGGCCAATGAGATCGCGGTTAGAGGAATGCTTTTATAAAGCCCATCGCGGCCCGGCAGCCAGGGATGAACGATGGCATAGAAATATGACAACCCCAGCATGCTGAAGGTGATCGGCCAGAACATGTGCCGCCAGAAAAGGAATACTGGCAGCAGGATGAACAGCCCATAAAAGCCCATCGTGACTGTGACCATCTCCAGCCGGTCCTTGAGCGGGAATGTGACCCAGCGCATCTCATCCGTTTTCTGGCGCTTATGCGCTAAATAAGCCGGGATGTCCTCCGCACGCACCGGCCCCCAGTGGGCGCCCCAGCCGGTCTCCTTGCGAATTCGCCAACCATCCACCCCGTTGGCGCACAATTGGGGCAGGATCAGAGTGTGATGATCAACAACCTGGTCAAGATGCGAGGTCTTCAGCGCTGCTATGACCTTTTCTGCGGTAAAGTATCCTCCCCCCGCTCCGCACCAGACATTGATTCCCGCAGAATCGGCTACCAGAAGCCAGGCATCGACTCTGCCATCCAGCGCCCTGGTCAGCCGACGCACGGTCAAATCAAAGTTGCCAGTCACCAGCACGGGTGAGCCAGAATGGGGATGCCCGACCGCATACAGCCCCGTTCGCACTTTAGGATAGGGGGGGATGATGCGGAAGAACAACAGCCAAAAATCGAGCAGCAGGTTTCGGAGCGAAACCCGGTGGCGCAGGACGCCGATCACCGTGGGTGGCAGAACGGGCTCTACCTCTTCCCCCGAGACAGGAACAGATTCATACAACACTAAACTGCCGCCGAGATAGGATGCAGCCGCCTGCGTGCGAAATCCAGTCCGGGCCAGCGTCGATTCGAACCCCCGCAAGGTATGGGTGGTCGTGCGCGTGATCAGCCAGGTGAGCAGCGCGAGCGGTAAACGTACCAGATAATAAAGCAGCCGGGCGATGAACCCCGCCGGCAATACTTCGTCAGCGATCAGCAGCCGTCCCTCCGGTCGCAGCAATTTCCGGCAGGCTTCCAGCACGAAACGCAGCTCATCCAGCGGGAGCTCACTGAAGACCAGCGTGGATATGATCAGGTCAAAGGAGGCGGGGGGGAAACGCTCTGCAATTAACGTGGCATCCACGTATTCCAGCGAGACGCGCTCTTCCAGGCCCGCCCTTTTAATCCTGTACTCGGCTTCGTCCAGCATCCGCGGCGACGCATCGATGGCCGTGACAATCGCCCCGCGCTGTGCAATCATTTCCGTAAGCGCGCCTGTGCCGCAGCCGATTTCCAGTACGCGCATCCCCTCCCGGATATAATCGTTCGCGATGGTCTCCTTGATGTGCTGGATCTTTCCCAAAGTCAGCAGCTGTATGCCCCGGTCGTAATCTCCCGGCCTGGTTTCCAGCCACTTCATAAACACAGTAGCCATTCTGCCCAACCTTCCTGAAGAATTGTGCCCCTGTCAGCGCGCTAACAAATGAGCTCAGACGCCCGTGTCAGTAAGCCGTAAGCTCTAATAAGGTAAGCGGTTTTGAGCATAGCATAATTCACGCCTTTCTTCTAAAACAAGATCATTGAACTTCTCAGGAACTACCTCCTACCTCAGCACGGTCCGCTCCAGCGAGAGGTCACACCACCTCTGGCCGAAAGTATTCAGCGAAAACGGATAACTCCTTTTTCCAGTACAAGATGGCGACGACGGCGAGCATGGTCAGAGTCAGCCCGATATTCGCAAGCAGCTGATTATTCAATATGGCAAAGTATGAAAAAGAGGCAGCAGCGTTATTCATGGTGATATGTGCAATTGATGTCACAAAGACGCTCTTGCTTTTTACATAGATGTACGCCAGGTAGGTAAAAGTGCAAATGCTGCCAAGTGCCATCACCACCAAATTTACCAGGATTTGCCAGAGGGGATAATCAGCCGTTTGGGGGACAACCAGAATAAGAGGTAAATGCCAAGCATACCAGATCAGCCCGCCTCCAATGAAGCCAATCCAGGGTTTAATCCTGTATAGCAACGGGAACATAAAACCGCGATGACCAAATTCCTCCCCAAAGCCCGTGACAATTCCGGGAAATACGTTGAAAACTGTGATCCCCCCAACGAAGTAGATCAACAACATTATTTGCGGGGTGAAACCCGGCGGCAATGTATCGTTGATATCCTTCCCGGTCATGCTTAATTGCTGGGTGAGTTGTTCTATAAAAGTAGCACCTGAGAAATCCCAGGAAACGCTGCCCAACAGAGTAAACAAAACATACGAGAAGGCGATAATAAGAAGTGAAAGAAGCCAATACTTGAGATAGTCTGTGATTTTGCCAAAACGCAAATTCGCGTCTTTGAACTTCAGCTCGTAGAAAAACAAACGGGTGATGATGGCTGTGATGGCAGGCGTCAACATGTACAGTTGAGCTAAATAAACTCCTTGCTGGCCAAGAGCCTTCGCCCCCGCGATAATGGCAGCGCAAAGAAAGGAGAGTACAGCGAAGTAGCTGATGAGTGGCTTGTTATTCAACTTACTGACCTATCCCATCTGTTTTTATATATGTTTGCGGTCCAGCAGTAAAATTCACCCACCAGTATCAGTAAACAGTAAGCCGTGAGCGGTGATCAGTTTTAAGCATAGCACAATTCTCGTGTTTCTCCTAGAACCCGGTCAGCTGACCCCTGACTGGTCGCTGACCTGCTGCACCGCTGACGGGATTAGACACCATCCGAAACAACTGGCGTCCCTCTCGATCGCCACCAACTCACCAGGAACAGTATGCCGGGAATAGTGACCATCAGCGATACCCCATAAGGTGCAATGAGATATTGAAGGGTGTCCGGAGAGATGGGCCGAATAATCAGCAGCAGCGGAAGGGCTGCCAGTTGGAAAAAGACAGCAAGCGCTCCTCCTAATCTTTCCCAACGCCAGGCAATGCCCAACCCCAGGGAGCTCAGGAGTATGGAAAGTGGGGGCAAATTTTCAATGGGTGGATAATCCTCCACAGCATACGGGTCTGCCGTACCGAGATTCAACAAACTCGCTAGATAGCCGACAATAATAAACAGAGCGATTGCAATGATCAAAGCTCCCCAGATCCGAGCGATCCTGCGGATCAATTTCGTCCCCCGATCACCCATGTCCATTACATTTGCCATGGTTTTTCCTCCTTTTTTCGATACGGCAACTAACGGATGAGCCCACTCAGCTAGGTTTGTAAGCAGTAAGATGTATATAGTAAGCCGTTTCGAGCATAGCACAATTCAGGTGTTTCTTCCAGAACCAGACCGGCTTACTGCTCACTGATCTGCTGCGTTAAAAGCGCACCGCAGCAGGTGAATACCTGGTCAGGTTTCCTGTCCTTATCTCAATTTATTTGCTGCCAGAGTCAAGCTGTCAAGTGCTCTATTAATAGTCTCCCGCGGGCAGCCTATCGTCATGCGGGCGAACCCTGCCCCTTCCCGTCCAAACCAGTAGCCAGGAGCAAGGGCGATTTGCGCGTCCAGCGCCAGGAATTTCTCCAGCGATTTCACATCCAAACCAAGCCCCCTGAAGTCCAGCCAGGCCAGAAACGTCCCTTCCGGTTCGGTCAATGAGACCCCAATATCATTTTGAGCCAGATGCTTTTTGATGAAATCAACATTTCCTTGAATGTACTCTGACAGCGCATCAAGCCATTCGCCGCCTTCTTTATAGGCTGCTTCCGTCGCTGCTGACGCAAACACATTGACTTTGTTGATCTGGTAGCGATGAGCAAATTCGTGAAATCTCTGACGATGCCCTTCATCAGGAATGATTGTTAGCGCACCCACCATGCCCGAAATATTGAATGTCTTGGCCGGTGAAATACAGGCTGCGCAGTTCTTACCATCAACAACACTCAGATAAGGAGCAAACCGATGAGGACGAAAGACAAAATCGCCGTGGATTTCATCGGCGATGACAAAAACATCGTATCGCCTGCATATCTCCGCTACTTGTTCCAGTTCTGCTGTTGTCCATACCCGCCCCACAGGATTATGAGGGCTGCACAATATCAACACCTTGTTACCTGGTTCAGACGCCTTATCTTCCAGGTCTTTAAAATCTATTTGATAATGTCCGTCCCTGAGTTTAAGAGGATTCTTGACAACTCTCCTGTGATTGCTGTTGATGACCATACGAAACTCAAAGAAGAAAGGGGACTGAAGAATAACCCCGTCTCCCTCATCCGAATGCTGGTTGATCAGGATGGCAATAGCGCTCAGAATTGACGGACTTGGCTCTATATGCTCCCGCTCGATTTTCCAGCCGTACCGGTCTTGATACCAGGCAGCCAGGGCTTCGAAATAACTAGAAGGTCTGTACTCATAACCATAAATCCCATGCGAGGTCCGCTTTTGCAGCTGCTTTATCACCGCGGCGGGCGCTTTCAGATCCATGTCCGCCACGGACATGGGGATGGCGTTCGCATTCCCAAAATGCTCCCTCAGAAAGGACTTGCTCCACTTCAGCGTGGGATATTCACGACGATCAACATATTCATTAAAATCCATGTCTTCTCTTTTCCTTCGATTGAATGAAAATAGGGTACCTAACAGATTGAGCTCACCTGACGCCAGATGTATTTCCCGGTCTTCCGTCCTCGGTCCTCCGTCCGCCCCTGGCTGTCAGGTGGAGCATTGGTTAGCTTACAGGAGAATATATCCGAACTTCATATTCAAGCCGATCTACGAGACGATCTTTTTCGACCTCTAAATCATACCTCGCCTGTAAACGGAGCCAAAATCCCTCAGACAAACCAAAATATCTATCTAAGCCCAAGGCAGAATTTGCAGACACACCTCGTTTTACGTGGACTATCTCATTAATCCGACAGGTTGGAACACTGATGTCTTTAGCAAGACGATACTGGCCAATATCCATCGGGATTAAGGACTCTTTCAAAAGGATTTCTCCAGGATGAATTGGATCAAGTTTTTTTACTAGCCATAATTACTCCCTGTGATAATCAACAATTTCAACATGATGAGCAGCACCAATTTTCCAAACAAAACAAATGCGCCAGAATATAATTCAGCCTCACCCTTTGTGATCAGCACCACACCTGAAAATTCATCTTTACTTTCAAGCTTAAGAAATAATTGGTTCAGCGTTTGAGTGATATTCATTTGATTTGGCAATCATCCAGAGTAGATATTCGTTGTTTGAGAGGATTTACTCAGTTAAGCAAGCCTCTTAATTTCCTGATATCGAAAGCAATTAGTTGTATGATCATTGACCAAACCAACTGCCTGCATGAATGCATAGCAGATCGTTGGCCCAACAAAGTTGAATCCGCGTTTCTTCAAATCTTTGCTGATTGCTTCGGACAGCTCTGTTTTCGCTGGCAGCTCGGTCATGGATTTCCAGGCATTCTGGATCGGGGACCCATCAACAAAACCCCAAAGATATGAGTCCAAGGATCCATATTCCTCCTGGATGGACAGAACTCCCCTGGCGTTTTTAATAGCCGATTCGATCTTGAGGCGATTACGCACAATTCCGGTATCGATCAGCAGCCGATCCAGATCTGATTCTTTATAGGTGGCGACGTGCTCAATATCAAAACCATCAAATGCCTTTCGGTAATTGTCCCGTTTCTTCAAGATTGTCAGCCAACTCAAACCAGCCTGGGCACCTTCCAGGACCAGGAACTCAAATAGAAGACGATCATCATGAATGGGAACCCCCCATTCTCTATCATGATAAGTGATGTAGAGGGGATCATTCTCACTCCATTCACATCTGACCATGTACGCCTCCTGTCTTGGGAACAAAGCCAACCTTGATTATAGAATAAAA
>JANTFT010000019.1 GCA_024763275.1 Anaerolineales bacterium
ACCGGGCTGGAGGGCTGATCCTTCCCCCGTTTTTCTCTGGTGAAAAGCCCCAGGCTGGAAAAGTCGATTTCCATCCCGGAGAGGAACATCAGAAAGACGAATCCCAGCTCAGCCAGCAGGTCAAGCACTATTTCATGGTGCTGCACCCAGCCAAAGCCGCTGCGGCCGACAATGACCCCGGCGATGATTTCGCCTACCACGATGGGCAGGCGCAGCTTTTTAAAGCGCGACAGGGCAATAGGCACCAGGAAAGCCAGAAAGATCACGATCAATAAAGGTAGAAAAGAAAGGGTTTCTTCCATAGTAATTCAGGATTGAAGATTGAAAATAAAAATCGTTTGAATGAAAATTCCTGCCTGCATCCAGTGATCTATCTCACCTGATCGCCAGGTCTCCGGGTCACAAGACCGATCCTCGGTCTTCGCTCCCGCCGCGGGCGCTTAAGCCCGCAGGGCTCTTACCTGCTCAGCGGCATGGTAGGAGGAGCGCACCAGGGGGCCGCTTTCCACCCATCTAAAGCCCAGTTCCAGGCCATATTCCTCCAGCTGCTGGAACTCCTCCGGCGTATAGAAGCGCTCCACTGGCAGATGGTTCCTGCTGGGTTGGAGGTACTGGCCGATGGTGAGGATGTCCACCTCCCAGCTGCGGATCTCTGCCATGGTTTCCTTGATCTCTGCCAGGGTGTCTCCCAACCCGACCATCAACCCGGATTTGGTAAGAGCCCCCGGCTGGAGTTTCTTGGCGTTGATCAAGGTGGCCCGGGAAGCAGCTAAGGAGCTCTGGGGCTGAATGGTTTTAAAGAGGCGGGGTACGGTCTCAAGATTATGGTTGAGTATATCGGGGCGGGCGTCCATGACGATCTTGAGGGCTTCCAGGCTGCCCTTGAAATCAGGGATCAGCACTTCCACGCTGCAGCCGGGCTGCAGCTCGCGAATGCGGCGGATCACCATGGCAAAGATCGGCGCGCCGCCGTCCCGGCGCTCATCCCGGTTGACGCTGGTCACTACGGCATGCTCCAATCCCAGGGTCTGGACAGAGCGAGCGGTGCGCTCAGGTTCACCCCAGTCCAGCGGCCCCGGCTGGCCGTGTTTGACATCGCAGAATTTACAGGATCTGGTGCAGACGTCTCCCAGCAGCAGGAAGGTGGCTGTGCCTTCGCCCCAGCACTCGCCCCGGTTAGGGCAGAGAGCCTCCTGGCAGACAGTATGCAGCGACAGTCCTTCCATCAGGGCACCTACTTCCTGGAAGGAGCGGCTGTGGTTGGCTTTGACCCTCAGCCAGGGTGGGAGGCGTTTGTGTTCGGTTTGCGGGGAGGCTTTCAACCTCTCCCGGGTGGGTTTGATTGCCATATGGTTAGCCCGGGCTCAGCTGGGAAGTGCAGTGAGGGCAGCGGGTGGCCCCCTGGGGGATACTCGAAAGACAGAAGGGGCACTCCTTGGTAGCTGGTTCAGGGGCCTGCTCTTCCCCGGGTTTTCCCTGCTGCAGGCGGTTGACAGCCCGGATCAGGAGGAACATAGCCAGAGCAATGATCAGGAATGAGATGATGGCGTTGATGAACAGGCCGTAATTGACCGTCACCGCCCCGGCCGCCTGGGCGTCTGCGAGTGAGAGATAAGGGCCGGCGGGAGAGCCGCTGGCGATGGTGATGTAAAAATTCTCAAAATCCACCCCTCCCAGCAGCCATCCGAGGGGGGGCATGAGGATGTCCTTGACCAGCGAATTGACGATAGAGCCGAAAGCGGCGCCGATGATGATGCCGACTGCCATGTCCATCACGTTGCCCCGCAGGGCAAAATCCTTGAACTCCTTTAACATGCTGTCCTCCTGTGATCCCTACCTGTAAGTCCAGCCCCTATTATAACAAACCGGGGAGTTCAGAGAGTAAATGTTCTCTAAGAAGACTTCCCGGTGGGGTGGGAGGACCAGGGTGGTGAGACTTGACAGCCCTGTAAGGTATTTTAATTCGCCCCCGGAGGGGCTGAAGTTGTTTGTTATAATCAACTAAAGCCACCTGCAACCGTCTATCAAACAATTCAAAGGGGCCATATGAAGAGAGTTCCAGCGCTGCTGTTGCTTATCGGGTTGGTTTCCGGTGTCCTGACCGCCTGCCTGCCGCTCACTCCAGTCGCCAATGGTCAGGTCTCGGAAGCCTATATCCAGACCGCTGTTGCCAGCACCCTGGCTGCGGAGAGGGCCAGGGAAGCCGGGGGAGCGCTGTCCTTCACCTCCACACCGGAAGGGACCCCCGCTGAGGAAGGCACTCCCGGCGCTGAGGAGGGGGAGGAAACCCCCGAAGCCAGCGACCCTGAACCGACCCTTGAAAACCCCTGGATGCTGCAGAGCTGGTGTGAGGACCACATGGATGGCTGTGTGAAATACGATCTCTCCAACCGCACGGATTCCTGGCTGCAGATCGAGCTCAAGGAATCAGAAACTGGCGTGACGGGTTTTTTCACTGTGCGCAGCAAGACCACCGGCCAGATCACACTGATCCCGGGGTACTACCAGGTCAAGTACACCTGGTGGTGCGACGGGGAGGTGGAAACTCTGATAGTGAACAAAGCCATCGGGTCCTGGATCGATGTCTTCAAATGCCCCCAGGGATTTTATCAGCGCCTGAACAAGCAATAATCCTGGCAGCTGGGTATCCCCATGGGTTGTAGCGGGGATATTTCAGCGACCATCACCCTGTTTTTCAGCACCCAATCAAGGAGAGGATCAAATGAAGAAGCTGGCCCTGCTTGTTATCCCTCTTATTTTGCTGGCAGCCTGCAGCTCACCGGCAGCGCCTGAGGCTGCGGCCCCGGGCAGCACAGGATTGGAGGCCCAGCTGGCGGAAAAAGACGCCACAATCGCTGAGTTGGAGGACCAGGTCGCCGGGCTGACCGAGCAGCTGGATCTGCTGCAGAGTGATTACAATGCCCTGCTGGCTGGCGATGCGGCTGGTTCCTCAGCGAACGCGTCTCCCTTTATGTGTGAATCCACCCTGGAGAACATGAAGTACACCAGTCCATCCAGTGCTGTTGATATCCTGGAAGGCTGGTTTGCCCTGCAGCCGGATGTGGCGGAGGTGCAGGGGAAGTACTCCACCCAGTTCTGGACTGACGTCAATTCCCGCATCCACACCATCCGCTACATCTCGGCTGAGACGGGCCTGTCGGAGACGGCCACCTTTTTGATCTTCTTCGAGGAAGGCGGCTGGAAAGAAGGCCTGCTGGACATGACCAACCAGTGCTGGCTGGATTATCCGGACTAACTGCTGGGGCTGATTGACTGCTAAACTCCTCTTTGATATAATCTTCTGGCCTGGGGGAGAGGAGTTTAATGCGGGTGTGGCCAAGAGGTAAGGCATCAGCCTTCCAAGCTGACATTCACGGGTTCGAATCCCGTCACCCGCTCTGGAGCATCCGGCAGGAGCGGACTCTGCCGGTTCTGCGGGCCCGTAGCTCAGCGGTCAGAGCGAGCGGCTCATAACCGCCAGGTCGCAGGTTCGAATCCTGCCGGGCCCATCGTCGTGATAGGAAGGATGCTTGTGGTAAAGACAGGTATCCTTTGTTGTTTAACTCTTGAGGTTAATTGCACGAGTAAGTCAGTCAGCAGTAAGCAGTGAACAGTGCTGGAGCCGATCTTGCCCGGGCTGAGGGCGGAGCACTGCTAACTGATAACTATTCCTTTCCCACCAGGCTGCAGGCTATTTTGTTATCTCAAGGCTCCGGCACATCCAGCGGCTGACTGGTATAAATTCCAAAACTTAAATCTGCAGCCCCACTACTTTCTACTCCGCCACTTTTCCAACTATAACCGATAAATGACAGAGTAACTGGTTGATTTTCTGCATCCATCGCACCGGGCCTGTAAAAATCAATTGTCATTCTTGGCATTGATATGGTGCCTGATTCCTGACGGGTGAAATAGAATTGCTCTATATTACTAAATTCATCGGGTCGCTGACATAGCACTGTTGATTCAATTGAAAATGTGCCGCTGCCTTCCCCCACGAACCTGAACATTATACCGGACCCATCAGGAGGTGGTACAGCAGGCAGGTCGCTGAATGTGATCCGGGCATTGCCGGTGGCGTTTTCAAAATCATCTATAGTGGTACCGCTGTAATCCACCCAGCCGGAAGCGGTCAGCGCATCCCAGTCAATTTCCAGATGCACAGCGCCGGAATTAGTATTAAGACCCATTCCAAAGCAATAACCTCTATCAGGTTGGGAAGGATGGGCCCACAGGATAATTCCAAAAAATTTATAGGCATCATCATTGGTGAAATCATAGACCGCAGTACCCGACCCTGAATCGCCCCCGCTGCTGGAGCCGGAATCTGCCTGAGGAGTCTTTTCGCGGGCTTCTCGAGTCGCATCCATTTCTTCCTGATCCATAAGAGCTGCATCCAGACCAAACTCGGCTTCGTTGGTTTCCCAAACATGCGGATCATCGGTCGCTTGCCCATCAGCATAAGCAGCTTCCTGCCTCTGGTTGATCCGCTCAGCCAGCTTCTCCACTTCTTTCTCAAAAAGGGTGTGAACCCGTCTTTTCAAAAGCTGCCGTGTTACCTGCTTTACCAGATTGGCGTTCAGCGGCGCCCCACTCAGGACTGCCTCTTTCAGTACCTTTGGAGCTACTTTCTCGATAGCAAACTCGGCCACCTTGCCAGCTCCCTCCATCGTCTTGCCCAACAACCAGCCAGTTGCCCTCCCCAGCTTTTTGAAACCATGGCGGATAAAACCGAATAATCCTCCCCTCCCGCGGCTGCGTTTGGCAGTCAATGCCTGGGCTTTTTTCTGTAAAGCCTGTACCTTGGCTTCCAATTGATTGATCAGTTTTGCTTCCAGGTCCGGATCGTAGTTGCTGCCGGCTTTCAATTTGGCGATCTGATCGGCATACAGCTGGATCAGTATATCCAGCTCATTGCCTAAACCTGCCTGCTGTGATAGAGACATCAAATGACCCTTCGGCAGCAGAGCAGATTCCACTTCCCCGCCCAGACGCATCTGAGCTGAGAACATCAGTAATACCGAGTCGTCATACGGATGGGCGATATTGAATGTCAAAACCGGGTTTGTAGATGGTGCCAGGGCGAGCATCAGGCTGGCTGCTAATACCGTCAAAAGGATCTTCAACAATGATTTACTGGACATGATCTTGCTCCTCAAAACCAATCGCCTCGACGTACACCAGATCCCCCGCCTGCAAGCCAAAGGTCAGACCGCTGGCATAGTACAGGTCAGCATCTGGCACCAATTCCTTCTCGACCGGCAGGATGAACCACTCCTCCAGCCCGGCCAGGGAAGCCAGCTGCTTGCGGTCCATGAATGCGAAAAACTGGTCCGGACTGTAGTGGGTCGGGAGGATCTCCGTCTTGGGGATCTCCGCCCGGCTGAGTTCCACTCCGTTCTCAAAGACCACCTGACTGCCCTGCGCCGGATAAGCCCACTCCTCATAGCGGATAGTTTCCACACTGCCTTGCAGCCCCTCCCTCTGGTAAAACAGAATATAGAAACTCTGCGGCAGACCCCATTCATCCACCAGGTCCTGCTGTTGAACGGAATACGCATACCCATCTGGCACACTTG
Organism: Anaerolineales bacterium; assembly: GCA_024763275.1. Lineage (GTDB taxonomy): Bacteria > Chloroflexota > Anaerolineae > Anaerolineales > UBA11858 > B10-G9. The sequence goes on from JANTFT010000019.1 coordinate 5,580, forward strand.
AGCCGAAATCAAAACCGGTCACCATTCGGGGCAGATTCTCGAACTCATTGATCCCCAACAACAGCAAACCCGTGAGACAGATACCGGCCACAAAAAACACAAGAATCCTCTCCAAACTGTCAGTTCCCTTTTTACCTTTCAATTTCTCCTCACTTTCTTCTCACACCTCTCGTTATAGCCTACATGCCAGGGTGCAACTTTCAAGGTCCAAAAATATTCCCTGATAATTAAGACATCTGACATATCCAGAGACCAATTTGCAAAGAATTTATTAAAACCTGCAAAAGCTGTTCAAACCTGCCTTGCGATAGACGACTAAACCACCATAATAGCTGCTTACAGACTTCTGCCTTTTCCCGAAAAGTACCCGGACATTTTTTGCCATTCAACCAGAAAGCGCAAAAGAAAATACTATGCTGGACTTTATTCATTTGAACAACTAGATATAGGAGGATAAGCTAGGACTAATCTCCACCGAGAGAGGTGTCCATTGCTTACCCTGCCTGCTGAATATGATACTTTTCTTGCTAATATTCAGCAATATTTTTCCAGATGAATCTGGGAATTGGTAGTGACAATATTGATAGGGGGAAAACTTGTTCCAGGGAAGCGTACAGTGACATTAATCTTGAGGATCATGGGATTGAGCAATGAGAACTGGCTCGAGGAAATTCTGGCGCCTTGCGGCTCACGGTTTTTAAGCCAGAACGCTGTTTCCCCCGCCCGAAAAGTAACAATAAGTGGCTGTTCTGCGTTATTATAATGAAAATGAGTCCTTCCAGTCTCTTGTGTCCTGGATTTCAAGTGCCACCAATGGGGAGGTCACTATGAACAATCATCTTAAACGTTTTTTCTTGCTGGCGATTATGGCGCTGCTGTTCGCCGGCCTGGCCTGCAATCTGTCCGGTCTGACTGAAACTGTTCAGGATAGCGATCTGCAGGCTTCTGTCGAGGCCGCCTTCGTTAATACGGCCGTTGCCCAGACGCTGGCCAGCGCAGAAGGTGCGAAGCCTGGGGAGGGGGAGGATTCCCAGCCAGCTTCATCCGGGGAGGCCGCGGCTACCCCGGAACCGGAGCCTACCGCGACGATCGAGCACCAGGCCCGCCCCGGGGAGCCCGGCCGGGCAAATACCTGGGTGATCGATCAATCGACCAAATCCCAGGCGGCCTCCCGGAGTTCCGGCGCTGACCTGTTCAACACCAATTACCTTGAGAGGCCTTTCACTTCCCAGGTGATGGATTATCAGGGCTATCTGGACCTTACCCGAGTCAACCTGGAGATCTCCCCTCCTTGGGTGTACGTCACCTATGTGCTGGAAGAATCCCCCCCACAGGACTCCAACGCGTCTTATGCCCTGGAAGTTGACCTGGAAAGCGATGGCCGGGGAGATTGGCTGATTCGCGGAAAGGTCCCCACCGGGACCGATTGGACTACTGAGGGCGCCCAAGCTTTCCGGGATACCAATGGGGATGTCGGGGGCTTCTCACCCATGAACGCCGAAGCTCCCAACCCCAGCTGGGATGGCTATGAGACTCTGGTATTCGAGGATCACTTCGGCAGCGACCCTGATGCAGTCTGGGTCCGACGGGACCCCGGCAACCCGAAACAGGTCCAGTTGGCCTTCAAGTACAGCTTGATCGGCAGTCCCGGGGCCTTCGCTTTCGGTGGGTGGGCGGATGAAGGGCTGGCTGATCCGGCAGCCTTCGATTACAACGATCACATGACCTTTGATCAGGCTGGCTCCCCCTATTCCGAGAGCAGCAAATACCCGATCAAAGAGCTGGCCTCGGTGGATAACACCTGCCGCTGGACCTATGGTTACGAGCCCACCACCAGCTTCCCGGGGGTCTGCCCCCTACCAGCTTCCCCCACACCAACACCGCTGCCGGGTTCGATCTCCGGTGGTGTCTATAATGATGTGAATGTAAACGGATCCCGCAACGGAGGTGAGCCAGGCATCCCTAATGTCACTGTCAGGCTCGGCCAGGGTGCCTGCGGATCCACTGGCTACGCAAACACGACAACAGCCAGCAATGGCAGCTTCCAATTTACTGACCTGCCGGCGGGAACCTACTGTGTCTCCGTGAACATCCCTCTAAGCTGCGGCGGCTGGATACCTACAACTGTTACCCAGCGGACAGTCACCCTCGGTGCGGGAGAGGATAAGGTGATCGTCTGGTTTGGATACGCCGTTTATGTTTGCTGATGAATTAATGCTAAAAACAGGTCCTTTTATGATGAAAAGGGCCTGTTTTTTAGTAAATATGGCTGTGTATTCAAGTCCACTCCTGCAGGGCTCTCCAAAAAATTCCATAACACTTACCGGCTGCGATCGTGGTTCCTGCTGCCCAATTTCAGCCGGTTGGATTATCATAGAGTGGGGCACAGATCATGAGGGGAGGGTCTAAATGGGTGGAACCAGCGGGAGCGGCTCTGCTTATCCCCCCCACCGGAAGATTGAAGAAAATGGGAGTGTTTTCATGAAAAGAATTGTCATTGTAATCTCTTTCCTGCTCTTAATTCCGGCTTGCAGTTATTTCGAGGGCGGACAAACAGCCAGCCCGGTGCCAGGACAGACCCGCCCTCAACCAGTTGCCTCCCTGACCCAATCTCCGCTGAGCACCAGTACTCAGGTTGTGGATCAGCTTCTGGCGCCAACCCAGACATCTGCCTCCCTTCCGACACTGGTTCAGAAAGGAGAGGACCAGGTCTGCGGTTCGGGAGAAAACCGGGTGGTAGTATTGGTGAGCCCTGAGTTCGTTGGGGGAATTCGGGCTGGTTTAGACCAGTTCGAAACAGACTTATGCGCCGAGGGGTATTCAACCTGGGAACATGCAGAGGATTTTAAATCACCCGTTCAAGTCCGGGAGTGGTTGATTGAAAACTATCTGGAATCAAAAGGTGAGCTGCAGGGGGTTATTTTCATTGGCAGTGTTCCTTATGCCTACCAGTCATTTCGGGTTACATACAGCAATCCTGAAATCGCTGATCATGATGAAGAAGTGATCAGCTACCAGTATTACAGTGATTTGGACGGCGATTTTAGTACGTCTCCGGATTATGTTTCCCCGGGAGGACATCCTTTTTCGTTTGATATTCACCAGGGGGATGTTGATTGGGAAATCTGGACAGGTGTCCTGCCGGTTTACCGGGGAGATTCATCTCTGACGATAGATGCCCTGAATCGCTACTTTGAGAAGAACCATGCCTACCGGGTGGGGGAATATGATCTGCCAAGAGCGTATTTATTCGTTAACGAACATTTCTCAGCGCAAACACAGGAGGAATACCAGCTAGTAATCGAACAGCAGCGATCTGGTCAATATGCTTGGACGCCCTTCAGTGAGTCAGCCAATGCCTACTTATATTTTGACGCACCGCAAAACGGGATCACGGCAGTTGACGGCTACCAGGCGCTTTCAGATGGAGTCGCTGATTTCGCTATTCTTTCCGCACATGGTTATTGGGGTGGGCATGGCCAGATAGATCTGTCCTGGTTGAATGACCATCCTCTCAGGACTGTATTCTTCTGGAGCAATGGCTGTGCGGTTGGAAACCTGGATTATCCGGGAAATTTCCTGACTGAGGCGCTGTACAGCCCGGGCAGCCTGGTACTGGCAGCCAAGGGGACCACAAATGATTCCGGAGGAATGGGAACCAACGAGCAGGGTTTTTTCGGACATAATATAGCTGAAGCAATGGCCGGAGGGGCCAGTATCGGAGACGCGATTTTGGCCCATGTCAATGTACCGCTGATCGAACCCTGGTTGAGCAACCAGGAACTGCATTTTGCACCTTCAATCTTGTTGGGAGATCCAACCTTGAAACTAAGAGGTAACAAGTAGAGTAACCTGCAGTAAATTACCACCCCAACCGATCAGGCCGGGTTGATATTGATGATTTAATGGTGAGCGACAAAAAAGGGGGAAGCTTTTGGGATTGCATCCGGGATAATTGGTTCTATAATGATTAATGAGCCTTGCTGCGGTTGAGCGGCGAAACATCCCCGGCTGAAGAAATTCTGACAAGGAGACTAAAGATGAATGGCAAACGAGCTGTGCTGGGAGCCTTCATCATGCTGAGCGTATTGGTTGCCAGCAGCTGTGCATTATCTGCGAACAGACAATCCTCGCCCCCCCAGTTTGTTGAAAAGCCCTCTGAAACCCCAACACCAAATCTCGGGGGGCTGCAGACAACGCCAATGCCCACAATTGTGGATCTCCAGGGGAGTGTTGATTTTATCTTTGTCTATGCGGTCTATCATCCTGGAGACTTGGATTATTCTGTGACAATCAACATCCCCTTTCATCTTGATGTGAATGATCCCCCTTATACCACTATCATTGGTGGAAGCGGTTCCGCCACTGGTTCTGGTGTCGAGGTCTATGAGGGTTGTGACATCAACATCACGGATACATTTAATATCAAAAACCTGGGAGGCAGTTTGATCACTGATGACCAGGGAAAGCTCCTGCTAGATTTCACCTGGCAAACCAATAATATGGGCGAGTACTATGTAGTATGTGACGATATAACTCTACCGCTGGGGGGCAGTGAATGGAGTGATAACGAGGTGACGCTGCCAGCGATCGATGGATACGAATATCCGTTAAGCCCGGATGCTCCTGTCAGGTACAGGCTGCACCTGAATTCCCTTCCGTAAGATCAAATTCGAGAGGGTCAATCCGGTGGGTGTGGATCGGAACGGCTCCCTTAACATCAGCCGGTACCATTTGGTTAAAACAGGTATCCTTTATTGTTTAATTCTTGAGGCAGATTCCGCGAGTAAGTCGGTCAGCAGTAAGCAGTGAACAGTGCTGGAGCCGATCTTGCCCTGAGGGCTGAACACTGCTAACTGATAACTATTAGTTTCCCGCTGGGCCGCAGGTTCGCCCCTCGGTTACTGCCCCTCCCGTCTCCAGCGGCCCGTTAATAGAATACTCGGTTTCTCTTTGATTTCCAGGCCGGGGGTGTGAAACGCCAGGTTTGCAAATCGGGAAACCGAGTATCCTCTTTAGGCTTGAGGGCTGCCCCTCAAATTCGGAAATTATTACGCAAAGACAGCTTTAATGAGCACTCCGTAGACCATCATGACAATAAAGACGCCGATGAAAGTGAGCACGATGCTGACGAAGGCCTGCCAGATCTTGATCTTGGTGTATCCTGCCAGACCGAACATGAGGGCGAAATTGTAGGCCAGCCAGAAAGCGATTCCTGTCAAAACAAAGGAAGGGCCCAGCAGCAAACCGACAATCGAGCCCAGGATTGTCCAGATGATAGCGGCTCCATATACCCGCAGGATTTCGTCATAGGTGGGTTTCACCTTGAAGATGCGGATGACATAGACCATGATCAAGACACTCAAGAAGGTGCCGACCAGAACGCTTCCCAGCTCGCCGATGGCTGCGTTGATGCCGGTCAGGCCCATCCTGCCCAAACCGCTGGAACCGCCGTTGCCCTGGAAGAAGGCGATCACTGTGTCCAGGATCACCGAAATAGCGATCAGCACTACAGCGAAGGTTGTGTTCTTCTTGTCCTCACAAGCTTCCGCTATTTTGGTTTTGCTGAACTGCAAACCAGCCAATATTAAGTTAAAACCGTTCTCCATATCTTCTCCCTTTTTTAGTGCTGGAAATAAACGACACTCTATGGTATTTGTGTTGCCAATCCTTGTCAATAGCAAGTTTTCCCTGACAAAATTTCTGGCGATCATCAAGGAGTCAAGCCCTGGGCAGGCACAGTGTCCGAAGAGAATGGCTATCCGGGATTTCGGTCGTTTTGGAATTTACGGCTGACGATGTCCGGTTTATCTGTCTGCTATGCTGGCGAAGATCCTGTCGAAGATCTCCGCCACCTCTTGAGCTCCAACTGTAGATAAGTGGTCGTCATCCACATATAAGGGTTTGTTGTCACTGACGACCCGGCAGATGTTATCATCACATAGAATCGCGGCCGGATCTACTATCTGGACCTGGTTGTTTTGGTCTGCCAGTTTGCTCAGGATCGAAATCACAACCGCGTTCCTGGCCTGATATTCCTCCAGTGTCGGGGCAATAATGCTGGTGATGTCGCGGCCGGTTCTGACAGCCACAAAATAGGCTGAAGGAACATGATAGCCAATCTCCGGAACCGGGGCAACCAAGACTACTTCAATGCCCATATTGACCAACTTATCTACAGTACGCTGTAGCCCGGTCTCAAACAGGACTTGATTGCTTGATCCTTCCCCGTTCGGGTTTTCAGAATCAACGAGTTTGACTGGATTACCCTCTTCCGTTTTGAAACGCGTTCCATTAGCAGATATCACCCAGCGGCTGGACAGGATCACGGTTTTTATCTCAGGATGGTCTTCCAGGAACAGGATAATTTTATTTGAAAATGTCGAACATTCTTGATGCGGATGGTCCGTTCTGTCAATACCCAGCAGAGGAGGGCAGCCTGTCCTCCAGAACAGATATCCTGCCAGGGGTGTTTCTGAGGCAGAGTAATGAACAGCTGGAGCCATTGCATTGGCGTGGGAGTCGCCCCACAGCAGGAAGACAGGCGGCTGATCATCTGCTCCAATCAGGCAGGGCTTAATATCATCTCCAGTTTCACAATTCAGCCATTTCGTCTTTTCGCCGTGCCAGACCTTTCTATCCAGGATCTCTGCTTGCTCAGGTGGAATTCGGCTTGGAAGCCCCACTCTTTGATGAATGGTGAATCCTGCCAGACCGGTGACTGCCATGACAGCTGCCGCCAGAAAGAAGATGCGTGGTTTCCTGACAAAGTCCAATGAGCGAAACGGGGTCTCGATATATTTCCATGATAGATATGAGAGCAGGAACGTTGCCGCAAACCAGAGTGCCAGCTCAAAGAGAGTGATTTCCCGGATCAGGTAATCACGGGCAAACACAAGCAAGGGCCAATGCCATAAATAAAGGGAATAAGAGATCTTGCCAATGAGAACAAAGGGCTTTGCCCTGAGGATCTTCTGGATCAGCGAGTCACCCTGAATCCCGGCTGCGATGATCAGGGCGCTTCCCAGAACGGGGGGAATGGCCGCCGCACCAGGGAAAGCGGTTTCTTCAGAGTAAAGCAGAACACTGGCCAGAATCAGGCTCATTCCACTGGCGGAAAGGAAATTCCTGGCCTTGGGCCCCATTTTCCCCGGATTGCTCAGAGCGAGCAAGCTCCCTGTTAACAGTTCCCAAATCCGGCTCTGGGTCAGGAAAAAAGCTGCGCTGGGATCCTGATCGAGGGTGTAGACAGCTACAATGAAGGACGCTTCAGCAATCAAGACCAGGATTAAGCGGACATGTTTCTTGAAATACCGGAACGAGAATACCAGCAGGAGAGGAAGCCCAAGGTAAAACTGCTCCTCGACAGAAAGGGACCACATGTGCAGGAGAGGTTTGAGTGCTGAAGGACTTTCAAAGTATCCTGATTGGGTCCAAAAGAAGATATTGGATAAGAACAGGGTCGTAGCGGTAGCGCTTTGACCAAGTTCCCGGTAGGTGGCGATATCATACAACCAGGCGCCAACGGCCAGAGTCAGCAGGATGACAGTAAAGAGCGCCGGGTATATCCGGCGAATGCGCTTTTCGTAAAATCTACTCAGGGTGAATTTGTTTTCCAGGATTTCTTCAGCGATCTTCTTTGTGATCAAAAAACCTGAGATCACAAAGAATACGTCTACTCCAACAAACCCCCCAGAAAACCGATTAAACCCGGCATGATAAAAAAGAACTGCCAGGACCGCAACGGCCCGCAATCCATCAATATCCGGTCTGTATTTCATCTTATTGTGCACCGAAAATATCCTTGCCCTAAACAACCCTGAGCGACGAATTAGACCTTGTTGAAGAAAAAAAGACAGTCTAATCCGTTACAAATTCTCATGAGATGATAGTCCGAAAACCGATAATTGGAAAGGCGCAATAAAATACTGGAGTTAAAAAAACAGAGCGTCTAAAGGACGCTCTGGTCAAGAACCGAAGCCGAATCGATTGACTACTAGCAATCTACTTATAATCTGGATTACCGTCTGACGATGCCCTGCTGCCAGGCATAGACCGCGGCCTGGGTGCGGTCAGCCAGGTGCAGCTTGCTGAGGATGTTGCTGACGTGACCCTTGACGGTGTTGACACTGATCACCAGCCCGTCAGCGATCTCGCTGTTGGACTTCCCCTTGGCAATCAGCTTAAGCACCTCCATTTCCCGGTCGGTGAGCTCGGTGAAGGGGTTGAGTTCTTCCCGGTTGGCGCCGTGCAGTTCCTGGATGACCCGGGAAGCGACCCGTGGGTGCAGGGTGGCTTCCCCCTGAGATGCCCGCCTGAGGGCGTCGGCTAGTTCGTCCATTTTCACGTCCTTGAGTATGTAGGAGATCGCTCCGGCCTGCAGAGCCGGGAATATGTATTCGTCCTGATGGTAAGAAGTCAGCACCACGATCTTAGTGCGGGGGCTGACGGCTTTGACCTGGCGGGTGGCCTCCACGCCGTCCATCTTGGCCATCACCAGGTCCATCAGCACCACATCCGGTACGGTTTTCTTGGCCAGCTCAACTGCCTCAGTACCCGATTTGGCTTCCCCGACCACTTCAAAGTCGGGCTGAGAGGCCAGAAAGGCGCTGACCCCGCTGCGGACCACCTCGTGGTCGTCTACCAGCAATACGGTAATAGGTGTGGACATAGGTTTTCCTTCCTCATAAGAGAGAATTTAAGGGTGCTCGAATGGTCAATCTGGTCCCCAGTCCGGGCTGACTGATTATTTCCAGGGTTCCGTTTACCAGGTCAGCCCGCTCCTGGATGGATTTCAGCCCGATCCCGTAGGACTGCTCCGCCGGCTGGAAGCCGATCCCATCATCAGCGATCGAAAGCCGGATCTCCTCCCGGTTGTAAGCCAGCTGGATGTCCACGTTCTTAGCGAAGCTGTGGCGGGCCACGTTGGAAAGCGCGCCCTGCAGGATGCGGTAGAGGGTCTGCTCGATTTCCAGGGGGATGGTGCGCTCTCCTGTGACCCGGACGGATATGGGAATTCCCAGCATATTCTCGGTTTCCTCTGCCAGCTGGCGGGCAGCTTTCACCAGCCCCTCTCCCTTGAGGGCCGCCGGGCGCAGCTCGTGGATCAGGTCGGTCAGTTCGCGCCGCACATCATCCACCAGGCGCTCTGCTTCGGTCAGGTTGGCGACGGCCTGCTCGGGGGCATTGCTGCAAAGGGAATGGGCTGCCGCCAGCTGAGCGGAGGCGGCGAAAGCCTGCTGCTTGACGCTGTCGTGCAGCTCCCGGGCCAGGCGGTTGCGTTCTTCCATGATGGTGATTTCCTGGCGCTCATTCAGCAGGTTGTCCATCTGTACGGCCATATTGTTAAGGATATGGCCCAGTTCAGAGAGCTCATCCCGGTTGGGGTCATCCACCAGCACTGTGAAGTTGCCCTGGCTCCAGGCCCGGGCGGAAGCGGCAACCCGGTCCAGGCGTGAGGTGAGCATTTTAGCGGTCAGGAAGCCGAAAATGATCCCGAACAGCCCTGCTAAGCCAGTGGTGGCAATGAGAACGATAGCGATCTGGCGGGAAATCTGCTCCCACTGCAAAATTTCAGTGATGCGCGATTTGTGCTGAAAAGCCAGGAAGCCTACTGTATTGAGGGGATTGTCCTCATCTGGGATGGGCACTACCCCGACGATGACGTTCTCTTCCATGGGTTGGACCAGGACATCATAATCCCGGGAGCCATAGAGCGCTGCCTGGAGCGGACCTGCCAGACCGGGAATCTCATCGGGGTTGATGATCTCTCCCGGCTTGGTCTGCTGCAGCACACCGTGGGGAATGGAATCGATCAAATTGCCATCAGTGTCCAGATAGACAATGGACAGGATGTTGGTGTTGCTGGCGTTGATGATGAAGTTGCCGATTTCAATGGGCTTGATGTCCACCACGGTCTGGGAGAACGGACCCAGGAATTGAGCCAGGCCCTGGTTGTCGGGCGGAGAGCTGGAAAGGAAATGGCTGCCGATGGAGACATATTCGCCCAGAGATATGTCCAGGCGGTCGATCGCCAGTTTTTCTGCCAGCCGCTGGTCATCAAAGAAGACTTCCTGGGAAGTTGACAGCTGCTGGATGACCTCTTCCTTGGATACCCTGGCCTCCCGGACAACCCAGATCGTCATCCCCAGAATGCCGAACAGTTCGGCCATCACCAGGGCAATAATGGTCACGCCGAAATAGCTGAGCGTTAATTTCCAGCGCAGCCGGCTGAATCGATCCAGGAAGGTTGACCAGAATTTGATCATGTCTATACTATAAGCGACTTATCGCCTGTGGGCAAGTTTTGCAGGATGTGGTCTTTATCATAGTCTAACAATTCCCTGGGGACAATCTCAGAGGGTGTTGTCTTGTCCCCTCCTGGAGTAGGGGGAGAAATTCATCCGCTAGGAGCTGGGAAGAAAGCCGGGTATCAGCTATCATGATCACCAGAAAAAACCTGCTCTATTTTTTCTTCTTCTTTCTGAGAGGAGATGGACTGAATCCGTTCGGCCCATCTCTTTTTTTTATTGGATGGAATGAGAATTTCAGTCCTGGATCGGTCTGGAATCCCCCTCTTGACTTAACAGATTAGCAGGAAAACCCTTAATGACCTGGCTCAGGCTAAGTTTTCTGTTAGGTGGGCTTGAAAACGAGAGCCCGGGAAGACGAACCGAGTATAATTAACGAGACTTGCACACTGTCGGGAAGTCCTTCCGGCAGCTGGGCAAGCGGTCATGTTAGAATACAGGCAAGGCGGCTGCTATTTTTCCGTCTGCCTGAGAGAAATGACTGCTCGCGCCGGAAGAGAGAAAACTTCCCGAGCGGATATTGGCGTCTCAGATGCAGGGTTTTTTTCTTAAGGAGAATGATTGGTGGTCCAGTATTCAGTACTTATAGCGGATGGAGATCCCGATTATATCCAATACCTGGCTGGCACATTAAAGGCCAACGGATTCAAGACTGCTGGCACCTCGTCGGGGGCCAATGCCCTGCAGCTCTATAAAAAAGAAAACCCGGGCCTGGTGATTGCCGACCTGGATCTAGCGGAAATGAACGGCCTGGACCTGCTCCAAGCCCTGCGGAACTTCAACCCCCGGGTGAAAATAATCCTGACGACTGACTCGGCAACCAAGGAGCTGATCACGCGGGCGTTTCGGATGGGTGCCCTGGATGTCCTTGAAAAACCCATTGACATTGAACTTCTGACCAATAAGATCCGGGAAACCCTGAGCCGGGAGGACCGTGCTCTGGAAGGTGATTTGAGAATGATGAGTCTGTCCAGCATCATCCAGATCAACTGCGATGAGCGCAATCAGGCCCAGTTGATTCTGAATCATCAGGGTCGGGAAGGGATGATCTTCTTCAAAGAAGGAGAGATGGTCCACGCTGAATTCGGGGGTTTGATAGGTGAAGAGGCGGTTTACGCCCTGCTGGGTTGGGAAAAGGGCACTTTCCAGCTCAAAATGGGAGCTGAACCCAGAACCCGGACGATCACTAAGCCCTGGTCGGGAGTTTTGTTGGAAGGCATGCGGCGCATTGATGAATCCACCGCGGGCTGGAGCGCTGATTGGGAGGAAGACAGTGAGCTTTCCCCCGGAGAAGCCCAGGATGATCTGGCTCCCCGGATCATCAGATCGATCAGGAGCATCCGGGATGTCAGCAGCGCGATGATCTGCGGGAAGGATGGTACAGTACTTGCTCAGGAAAACGGCGCTGGTGAGAATGATATTCTGGGGCGGGGCATGTTCGTCAAGGAAAAGAGCGAGCTGATCGGCGGGTTTTTAGATGCCGGCGGCTTCGAGCGGGCTGCGCTTTCCGGTTCGGGAGGGCGAGTCTATTTGCAGCAGCGGGATGATCATTTAATACTATTGACCTTGAGCAATCGCTCATCAGCTGAATCCGTCTTCGAAAATGTGGAGATGATCTACAAGCGCTATGAGTAAGCTTAAGTAAGGAAGGGTATTATGATATTTCCTAGACGCGACGCGATCTACCAGAACCTGAATACTTCCTTTACAAACTTTGGAGAACTGCTGGTCGACTTAAAAGAGAACAGTTTTACTGGAGTCGTGCAGGTCAGTTTCTGGGAGTACGAGGGCGTACTGCTCCTGGATAATGGGAACATCATCAATGCTGTTCAGGAGGATAATGGGGTTGTTATTTCCGGGCAGGAAGCCGTTAAATTGGTGATTGACAAGGCCAAAGAGAAAGATGGCTCTATCAGTGTATATAACCAGACCGGGGAAATGGTAACCATGCTGGCCAGCGTGACAAAAAGCAAAGCGGTCTACCAGAACTTGAGCACGGAGTTTACCAGCCTGGAAGCCCTGATCGGCAAGCTGCAGAATGAAGAACACACCGGTTATATAGAAGTCAAATTGGAGGACAGCCACCAGGTCGGATACATCTTCCTGCTGACCGGCCGGGTCATTGATGTCCTGCTGACCGCGGCCGGGGGGGAGGTCACCGGGGTCCATGTGCTCAACCGGATCATGGAGAAGATCTCCTCGACGGGCGCTGTCTTCAATGTCTACGAATCTGCAGTTGAGGAAGCGCTCTCGGACAGCGAGGTCATCAGGATCAGCTACAATCTACCCCGGCTGCTGGAAACCTGGGGCGTGGTGATCGGTGCTGTGGAATCCGCTGCTGACTCGCTGCTAAAGCCGGGTGATTTTCTGAATACCTTTAAAGATACATTAATTGCCAACGCAGAAGAATATCCTTTCCTGGACCCCTTTGCCGCCAAGTTCCACTACCAGGATGGGGAGGTCACTTTCACCGGCGAGGTGAAAAAAGAGTTCAGCCGGGCGATTGCCAAATGCCTGTGGGAGACCGTGGAAGTGCTGGCCGAGAATACCGCCCTGGGCGGCAAGGATTTATTCGGCCCTATCCGGACTGCCATCACGGAGGCCGCCGGAGAACATCAGGAGCTGATTGACCGCTTCAACATTGCTGTTTTGCTGCCGGAGTTATTTACCTGATTCGGGAAAACCATGAAAGCTGGACTGGGAGAGATCAACCTAATACCAGGTGTGTGGGGCAGCCTGCTGTGCACTAACCAGGGTGAGCTGATTGAGAATCTCACTCCGCCCGGGCTGAATAAATCTACCCTGGAGAATATTTCCCGGCATATGGTGGAGCTGCTGTCTGGTACTGTTGATTCTATACCGGGATTGGGAGAAGTTGTCCTCCACTACCAGGACAGGAAGGTATTCGCTGTTGACTTGGAGCGGGCTGTCCTGATAGTGGTCTGCACGCCCAGTGTGGATATCTCCCTGCTGCGGCTGAACATCAATGTGGTGCTGACGCGCTGGGAGGACGATCCCGGCGTCCAGAAACGGCTCCGGGAAAGATTTGTAGAGAGGATATAAAAGTAAGCTGAGGGAATACTGAGGAACCCAGTACTTATTCATTGAGTCAGGAGAATAATATGGTTGAAGTTCTAAAAGGAAATCTTGCCCAACTCTCTCTGCTGGACATCCTGCGCATGCTCAGCTCTTCCGGCCGTAGCGGCCGACTGGATGTGCGCCAGGGCAGTAAGACCGGAGAGATCTATCTGCGGCGAGGGAACGTGGTCCACGCCGTGACAGGTGTCCAGATGGGCGAGAAAGGCGTGTACACCTTGATGGGCTGGATGGAGGGAGAGTTCAGCTTCACCCCCGACGTGGAGGCTCCCGAGCAGTCCATTGAAACAGCTACTGAACAGCTGATGCTGGAAGCTTCCCGCCAGGCAGCACAGTGGGGGGACATCAAGGATGTGGTTTCCTCCACTGACGCGATATTCAACATCAGTCCTTCCGGGTCCACCAACACGGTCAGCTTGAAGCCGATCGAGTGGCAGGTGCTGACCCAGATCAACGGGGAGAAGTCAGTAGCGGATATTGCGGAAGCCCTGGACCTGCAGGAATTTGAAGTGGCCAAAATCGTCTACAGCCTGACTACCGCGGGTTTGCTGCATGAGGTTTCAGACGTTCAGCGGACATTCAAGGAGATCGTTGAGGAAAGCTTCTTTGAGGTGTTGGCCGACAATTTCACAGAGGTGATGGGTCCGATTGGACCGGTCATCATCGAGGATGAAATCAAACTGATGGGGGAAGCCCGGGATGCTTTTCCGCAAGCCAAGGCGGCAGAGCTGGTTGAACGGGTCAGTCTGGAGATCGTAGACAGCCGCAAGCGGGCAGAGTTTCAGAAGAAGATGGTGCTGGTATTAAAGGGGAGTTAGCGTTCCCTACACTGCCAGTTTAATGGACTGGCATTAAATACTGCAGGAGGCAATCGATGCGACTTACATATATTAGAAGATTAATGGTCATTCAGGCTGTGATCGTGCTGCTGCTGGTTATTTCAGCGTTTTTCACCGCCACAAATTTGAACCGGTCCCTGGCTCTGACCATTGAGCTCACTAACCTTCAGGAAGGGGTGCAGGCAACGGGCAATATCGCGGACGCTTTGGAAGAAGAACGCATTGCTATTGGCCAATACCCCCTCACCGGCAGCGAAGATCTGCTTACCAGAATCGCAGACGCGCAGGCTGTTTACAATGAGAACTGGCAGGTTGTCACCCGGGTTTTCGGGGCCGAACAATCCCAGCTGCTGGCCGACATTGAAACCAGCCGGGCGACCTATGAAGATTATCTCAACAATATTATTACGGAATATCAATCCAACCCGGAGAACAATGATTCGGCTTCCTTTCTGAGAGACGCCATTAATTATTATTTGCAGAATCTGGGTCCCAAGATCGCTGACCTGTCCGAACCCGCTTTTCAGAAATTGGTTTCCCAGGTGGAAACCGAGCGGGCGCGGGCTAAAAGGTTAGCAATTTTCTCCGGGGTTGCCCTCGCTTTTAGCGTCATCGTGGGTGTTATGGTTGTGGTGCTGGTGGCTGTGGTCCTGCTGTTCAGTGGGAGAATGATCCAGGCCATCCAGAATATTGTGGACGCCACCAACCAGATCAGCCGCGGTGACATGGATGCCTACATTGATGTGGACCAGGGTGGTGACATCGGAGATCTAGCCCAGGCTATTGACCGGATGCGCACCAGCCTCCGGGCGGCTATTGAGCGCCTGCGCCGCTGAAGATAATCAGAGAAAACCACAGAGGAAACTATCATGAATCAAGGATTACACATACCTGAGGAGCTGCTGGACCGGATTGATCATATCCTGGCCCACCTGGCTGAAAAAGCCCATACCGACAGCATCGTGCTGGCGGATATCAGCGGCCAGGTAATCTCCATTCAGGGCGTGATGGATGAAGGCACTCCCGCGGTGGTAGCTGCTCTGGCTGCCGGGGACGTGGCAGCCATGTCTGAACTCTCTAACCGCATTGGGGAATCCGATCCCCATGGATCTTTCTTCCACGAAGGCGAAACTAAA
This sequence comes from Anaerolineales bacterium, assembly GCA_024763275.1. Taxonomy (GTDB): domain Bacteria; phylum Chloroflexota; class Anaerolineae; order Anaerolineales; family UBA11858; genus B10-G9. Next base: position 20,961 of record JANTFT010000019.1, read on the forward strand.
AGCATCTACCTGCATAATATTGCGGGAAGTTTCATCTTGATCGTCATTTTCCGGTCGGAAACACCTATTGGCCTGGTGCGGCTGTTTGCCAAGAGAGCGGTGGAACAGCTCCTGCCGGTCACCGAAGAATTCGAGGAAATCGTCGGCCCTCCTGCTGATTATGCGCCGGATGACTTTCGTAAAGGCATCACCCAGGAATTGGACGATACATTTACCGAGTAAGGATTTTATTTGAAGGATGTTTATTAATTGGAAGTTGCGAGAGATCAACCTGAAGATCGTATATTATGGTCCTTCCCTGAGCGGAAAAACGTCCTCCCTGCAGTATATCCACCAGCGAACGCGCCCGGACCGCCGGGGAGAATTGATCTCGCTTAAGACCCGCGAAGACCGCACCCTGTATTTTGATTATATGCAGTTCGAGATGGGAGAAATCAGCGGTTTGAAACCTCGCTTTAATATCTATACTGTCCCCGGCCAGGTATATTACCGGGGCACCCGCAAGCTGGTATTGAAAGGTGTGGATGGGATTGTCTTTGTAGCGGATTCCCAGATCAGACGTCTGAACGAAAACATAGCAGCCATCAATGACCTCTTCGAGGATCTGGAAGAGTTGGGCTTTAAGCCGGATGAAGTGCCGCTGATCCTGCAGTGCAATAAGCGCGACCTTCCGGAGATCATGCCTGTGCTCGCCTTGAAGGAATCTTTGGGCTTGAACGGTGTTCCTACCTTTGAAAGTGTGGCGGTGGATGGGGCAGGTGTGCTGGATGGATTGAAGAATATTATCAGCCAGGTAGTGACCAAGGCGCGGGGAAAGATCTATTCCAGTCCTGCCTAGGAGAAGAAGAAATGACCCGTCATTCACAGGGGATCGAAACGCCAGACACTTTTACTGAGATCCTGGAGGAGATGAATCAGGAGGGAGGTTTTTACCGTTCTGTTTTGGCAACCTCGGAAGGGCTGCCGATTGCCTCAGCCCCTGAGGAGCCAGACCAGGAGCTGGCCAGCGCCATGATCGCCATGCTCCAGAAAGTTGGTGTAGAAACCCAGGACCACCTTAGTCTGGCACCTGTAGATGAGGTGACCATCCGCACGGAAGAAAAGGAACACCTGGTTTGCCGGACGATCCCCTCCGGAAAGGATTGGGTCTGCCTCTGTGCCCTGGTACCCCCCGGTCAGTACTACCGCCGGGCAACCAACAGGGCAGTCCGGCGCATCCGGGAGATGATCGAAGAATAGATTTGCTATTTCAAAATAAAAGGCTGCCCGGTCGTCGGGCAGCCTTTTTGGTTAATGGGGTTGGTAAAAAGAGGATCAGGGCAGGTAGCCGTTGATCAGGTCAAATGTGTTCACGATACGCTCAAAAGCGCTGTAGTCCTCATCTGAAGTGACCTGGACGGTCACCAGCACCAGGTAAGCGGTGGGGTCGGCGATTGGCCTTACCCCCAGCACGTAGAGATCCGCGTTTTGGCCGCAGGTCCAGTAATCGTAGGCGCCCTCATAGACAGGGTCCTCGTACTTCTCGCGCCAATTATAGGTGCAGTCGTCCTCATACCAGTGTTTGACGCCGTCCAGCAGCATGATGTAGCCGCCAATATCTCCCCAGTCTCGAGAAGCGGAAAAGCTGACACCGGGAGCATTATAATAGGAAAAGTAGTCTTCCAGATTAGGCGCGGCGGTGATGTCCACAGCGTCAAAGGACAGATCGCCCCAGTAATCTGACCAGGGAGTGCCGTCGACCTGATTCCAGCTGGTGGGAATTTCCATGTACAGAGAGCTGGAATCATCTGTAACAGCCATGTAGCCGTCGTCAAACACCTCGAGGATGTTTACGGAGTCCAGCCCGGAGAATTCGCTGGTATCAGCGGTGTTGGTGGGGTTCTCGGCGTATCCAGGGTCAGCCAGGGGTCCGGTCACTGAGAGAGTCCGTCCATTAAATTGGCCTTCCATGAGCTCATTGGTTTGGAAGCGCATCACTTCCATTCCCAGGGTGTTTTCGTCACCCTGCGTGCGGATGATGTCGCAGTAGGTGGCCATGCTGCCGTCAGCTGCCAGGGGCAGTCCTTCCAGGGAGGTGATCAGGTCACCGGGCTGGACTCCGGCAGTATCGGCTGGAGAGCCTGATTTGACCGAGGAGACCCAAATGCCGCTGAGTGTACCGTCATCGGAAATGACAGCCATGCCGTTGATACCCAGAGAATCTACATCGTCCCCTGCTTTGAACTGCTCGATGATGGGCAGAGCGGCATCCCGTCCGATCGCAAAATACTGATTGGCTTCTGAATAGCTGGCGTAGTTTACGCCCACAACCTGGCCGTCCTCAGTTACCAGCGGGCCGCCCGAGTTGCCAGGGTTGATGGTGGCGTCGTGTTCGATGACCTGTTTGATTGAAGACCAGGTCGATTCTCCGCCGGCGTTCTCTTTGGAAACGATGCCTTTGGTCAAAGTGAACTCCGGGTCCCCTAAGGGGAATCCGGCTGCATAGACTTCCAGTCCAACTGTAATTGGATCGGGATACCACTTCAGGTAGGGGAATCCCTCTCCTTCGATGTCGATCAGGGCCAGGTCAGAGCATTCTGAGACAGCCAGGATGCGGGCGTTGTAGGTTGTGGTGGTGTCGCCGCCGATCCAGACGTTCAGCAGGGCTGCTCCGGTCACCACGTGGTTGTTGGTGATGGCCAATCCAGAGGGATCGATGATGAAACCCGAGCCATAACCGGCGCCGCTGTATTCTCCGAATTCAGGATCCACAAATGTTCCCTGCGCTTCGATCTGGATCACGGCGTTCTTGACCTCACCCAGGCTGGTTACCAGATCTGGATCGGCAGGAGCAGGGCTGGGCTGCGCTTCTTCCTCAGCGGCAGCTTCTTCTTGTTCGCTGGCAGCAGATGGAGCCTGTTCAACTGCCGGACTGCCTCCGGTGCAGGCTGAGAGTATCAGACCAGCAACAAGTGCCAGGGCGATTACTTGAAACTTCAAATATTCTTTCATGATACTTTTCCTTTATATGATGAATGCTGAGATCATAGGCCTGGAAAGGTTTCCGGGCATCGATGATTCAATTGGGAGAAACAACAACCCAATTTCCTAAAATATAACGCAGAAGAAAACCTTCAACAAGGCAGTAATGGATAATTCTCTTATCAATTCTGTTATCCGATTCGCTGCGTCGCTGGGAAGAGGTCGGGTTTTTTCAATTGCCTGGATAAGTTTCAGATGTGTTATAAATAGACATACCGGCAGGGGGTCCGAAGTAGGGGATGGGCCCGGAAAACTGCCGACCGAGGCGTCGTTTAACGATTGCCAGCTGGATTTCAATTTGCATTGTGGAGGAACCATGGCATCCGATATCTATCATGAAATCAGGGATTTGCTAAGCAGCCCAAAGCCGGAGGAGATTCATCAGGGACTCTTGAAGATCCGGGAAGAACTGCCTTCTCTTGACGAGGAGTCTGCCCGTTCGCTGTTTGAAATGATTACCGTTTTGTTCCATGTCGATCTGTTTGACCACCCAGAACAGGCTGGCGTGATCGATGAAGCCATCAGCTTGGTGGCGGATTTCGGTGAAGTGGTGATACCCTACTTGCTGATGGACCTGGACGCAGGGGATATGAAAGCCCAGCTGGCCATTGGCCATGCCATCGGCCGGGTTGGGGAGCCGGCTCTGGAGCCGCTGCTGGAATCATACGCCTGTGAGGAAAGTGAGGAATGCCGCATATTCCTGGTCTATGCTCTTGGTAAAATCCAATCCCCCCGGGTGCTGGAAGCCTTTGAATTAGTGCTCGAGGCTGCCAGATCGGACAATCTGGAGCTGCGCGATACCGCCATCCGGGCCTTGGGCGAATTTGTGGAGCACATCAAGCCAGAGGATCTGCCGGCTGAGTACAAAAGAGGCATGCTGGAGGCTGTCCAGAGAGATCTGGGAGACAGCAGCCCCGGCGTGCGCGCTAAAGCTGTCCGCAGCTACGGCAAGATGGCCCGCTACGGTCATCTGAATCAGGAGGAGAAAGAAAAACTGCAGGGTACCTGTGAGCTGCTGCTGGGTTTGGACGATAAGTATGATTGGGACCGGGCTTATATCGTGCGCAAAGAAGCCCAGGAAGCGCTGGACTGTATAGAAGGCTGTGGCGAAGGCGAGTAAGAAGTAAGCGGGCATCAGCAATCTGCTGAGGTAAAAGGGCGACCCCTGAGTGTTATTCAGTGGTCGCCCTTGTGATTTTGTTGGTCCCGTAAAGAGATTATGAGGGGGTGTGAGGATTAATTGCGGGTTGGCCTCGTAAGCGGTGGGGAGGGATTGGCCCTTTTTCAGCATTCCGTCTTCGCGCTGCCCCCCGGGTTTTCAGGTAAAATAATCCTGACCAATATCCCGGATATAAAGGAATGCGTTGATGAAAACCCGCGCCTCTCAGATCCTTGCTGTACTTATTGTCATGTCGGTTGTTCTTCCCGGCTGCCTGCCAGGTGGAGGTCAGGTGCCGGCTGATGACAGCAGCGCCGACACCATCGCTACGCTGGTGGCAGCCACCCTGGCAGCTGCAGAAGCTCCCCCTGACACGGCTGCGCAGCCCCCCTCTCCGACCTGGACAATCCAACCCGCCGTGACCGCTTCCCCTCCCGAACCTAATTTCAGTTACGCGGGAGTGAGCTTTTATTTCAATGACCTGCTGGCGGACAACATCTCCGCCGGGATCGCGCCCGGGCAGTACGATGAAAACAGCGCTATGTGGAGCATGCCGGACCACCGCGAGTACAAGTTTAACGGTTGGGTGTTGTCAGATGCTTTTCTTGAGGCAAGCATCCGGATCTATCCAGTGGCGGAATTCAAAGCCCTGAACGAGAACGTATCCAGCGGGCTTGAGACCCTGGATGCTGTCTTGAAACTTGATCCTCTCAACGGGGATGAACTGCGGGTGCCGGATCTATTCAATGCCGGTCAGTTATATCACAGCAACGCCAAGCCGCTGCGCTTCCTGAACGGTTATGGGGCCCGCTGGCTGAGCCAGTATGGCCAGGCATACTCTCCCATCGGCTGGCCGGATCTGTTCTATACTTTCCAGGGTTTTACGGACGATGGGAAGTATTATGTCAGCATCATTTTCCCGGTAACCCATCCCTCCTTGCCGAATCCCGAGAATGTCACCATGGACGACGCCTTCTACGAGAATTTCCAGGCCTATGCGGACACCACCCGCCAGGCCCTGGAGGCTGAGGCGGATAACAGCTTTATGCCCTCACTGGTGCTGCTGGACCAGCTGGTGTCCTCTCTGATGATTGGCGATCAGTAGGCTGGTTTTTTCCGTTCTCGGTCTTCCGTTCTCAGCTTGCGCCGACTTTAAACGAATGCTTCAACGCCCGTCCCCGGGCGTTGCTGGAGACTGCCTGAGCCTCACCGGGGACGGTTCGGCGAGCGGAGGCAGGATGGGACGGGTCTGTGAGCAAGGCAGGATAGGGCGGTTCGGCGAGCCCGGAGGGTGGTGTCACGGTCCAGCCGTCATTGCGAGGAGACCGACTTTTAACGGATGCTCCAACGCCCGTCCCCAGGCGTCGGGGAGCCCGCCTGAGCCTCACCGGGGACGGTTCGGCGAGCCCGGTGGGAGGGGATGGATCCCCATCTATCCGTCATTGCGAGGAGGCTGAAAGCCGACGAAGCAATCCCCTGATTAACTAGCCTGCAAAATCTGTTTGCACAACCAGGTTCTGCGGATGAATTAAAATGACAGCAGCTGGCTGATGGGATTGCCGCGCTCCACTCCGTTCCGCTCGCAATGACAGCAATGGGGATTACCGTCTCCCCGTCCCCTTGTCCCCCCGTCCCCCGGTCCCGCCGACAGCTGCGAAGCAGCTCCGGTCTTCCGTCCTCCGTCCTCCGTCGGGAGCGCAGCGACCCTCTCCGATCCTCGGTCTTCCGTCTTCGGTCCTCCGTCCTCCATCGGGCACGAAGTGCCCCTCCCCGGTCCTCCGTCCTCCGTCCTCCGTCGGGAGCGCAGCGACCTTTTTCTCAAAACCGCCGGGAAATCCCCACCAGTACCCCTACTGATAGGCTAGTAGATTCTAAAATCCCCCACAGGTGGGTATTGATTTCCAAAACGTTTTGGTTTATGATTATAGAGTACCTGAAACGTTTTGGATAAAGACAGCTTCCCAGTTTATGTCAGCTACATTGAAGGATATTGCCAACCGGGTTGGAAAATCTGTAACCACAGTTTCCAGGGCTTTGAATGACTTTGATGATGTCAGTCCGGAGACCAAGGCTGAAGTTCAGCGCGTGGCAGATGAGCTGGGCTACATCCCCAATATACTCGCTCAGCGCCTCCAGAAGCAGAGCACAGACACCATCGGGATTATCCTTCCTACCTTTGGGCCGCGGTTTTCCGACCCGTTTTTCAGCGAATTCCTGGCCGGGATTGGGAATCAAGCTGCCAAATTAGGATATGATTTGCTGGTTTCAACCCGACCTCCCGGGAAAATAGAACTTGAAGCTTACCAGCAACAGGTCCGCAGCCCCCGGGTGGATGGTTTTATCATTGTCCGCACCCGCCTGCAGGATCAGCGCATTACCTTCCTTTCCCGGGCGGATTTCCCTTTTGTAGCTTTTGGCCGCATGCTGGATGATGACCGCTATATTTATGTGGATGAGGATGGTGAATACGGCATGAAATTGATCACCGATCATCTGGCGGAGCTCGGGCACCAGCGTATCGGATACCTGGATGGACCGGCTGATTTGATGTTTGCCTATTATCGGCGGGAGGGATTCGTGAACGGCCTGGCGGAGCAAGGGCTGAGCGCTGACAGGACTTTATTCGTCAGTGGAGATCTGACCCAGAAAGCAGGCTACAAGCTTGCGAATGAGCTTCTCAACAGGCCGGATGCCCCCAGCGCGATAGCTGCTTGCAACGATCTGATGGCTCTCGGTGCTATCAGCGCAGCCCAGGATCTGGGATTGGAAGTGGGAGAGGATGTGGCCATCACGGGATTTGATAATATCCCTCTGGCAGAGCACTGCCATCCCCCGCTGACAACCGTTCATCAGCCTATTTATCAAATCGGCGAGATGGTCTGTAAGATGCTGATCAAACAAATCAGAAATGAATCTCTGGAGCAGGAACAAATCATCCTGCGGCCATCTTTGATGGTTCGCCAGTCAAGCACAGGCAAGAAAGTCCTGAGCGAGAATTCTTGAAAAGGAGGTGATTATTCTCAGAAATTGGGTAGCCTTTTTGTGTAAAGCATAAACTATCACCAAGATGGAGGAAAAGATATGAAGAAGTTTTCTATCGTGTTATTGATCGTTCTCGTCGGAGCTGCCCTCCTGTCCGCTTGTCAGCCGCAGACCGTAGTCGAAACTGTGGTTGTTGAGAAGGAAGGCAAGACTGTCGTCGAGACCGTGGAAGTTGAAAAAGAGGTCAACAAGACCTTGGTTTTCTCTTCCCGTTTGTTCAGCCCGCCCCGTGAGCAGGAATTCTTCATCAATGAGATCATTAAACCCTTCGAAGAAGAACACGGAGTTACTGTCAACTTCCAGATCATTGATGACCAGACCCTGCTTGACCGTGCAGAAGTGCAGCAAACCACCAATCACATCACCACCGATATCGTTGTGGCTCACAACAGCCGCATGCCTGAATGGATCGATGCTGGCTGGGTTGAGGACCTGACCGATCTCGTTGCCAGCTGGGATGACCGCACCTTCTCCACCGCGTTCTCTCAGGATACTGACAAAGACGGCCATCAGTATTTCCTGCCCGTTGGAGCTGATGTGTACCTGCTGCTCGCCAACAATAAAGCGCTGCCCTACCTGCCTGATGGTGTGGATCTGGATGCCATCACCTGGGATCAGTACGCTGATTGGGCGGTTGCCATTGCCGAAGGCGAGGGTGAGGGCAAGGTCTGCATCACCGGTATTCCTGCCAAATCCTGGATCTACATGTTCGGCGGCACTGGGCTCTCCTACGGTGCTGGCTTCCCCGACGCCAATTCTGAAGGCGCCATGGAAGCCTGGAAGGTGTGGGAGAAGATCGGCAAGGCCAACGGCTTTGTGCCTTCTGTGCTCAATATCGACAGCTGCGTTGACCCGATGATGCGTGAGGAATCCTGGCTGACAGTCTTCCACAACGCTCGTGCTGGACAGGTTTACTCCTCGAACGAGACCGCCTTCACGCTGGCTCCCGCTCCCAGCGGACCCAATGGCATCGGCTCCATCGCCGGCGTCAGCGGCTATGCCATCATGAAGGGTGCTCCTAACTATGACCTGGCTGTAGCTTTCCTCGAGTACCTCACCCGCCCCGATATCCAGGTGAAACTGGCCAAAGGCACTGGTGGATTCATTCCGCCCGTGGAAGAAGCCATCAATTATCTTGGTGATGAGGCGATCGATGAGGTCATCAATAAGGCCGTGCTGGTCCTCAACAATGGTGTGGTTTCCGGCGTTCCCGCTGGCAACTACCAGGATTGGGGTGCAGTCAAGAAATGCTTCGATGATGTCTTTGCGGACACCATCTTGCCCGGCCTGGATGTCACTCAGGAAAGGCTGGACACTGCCCAGGCTTGTGTCGACGATCTCCTGAAATAAGCTCCCTGTAAACTGAATGGATAGGGCCGGGACCTCCCGGTCCTATCCTTCCTTTAAAAAAGGAATACCAATGACAGCTGCCAGTCCTGCGAAAAGATTTCGTGACCTGGGATCCAAAGCTGTTCCTTACCTTTTGATCCTGCCTGTTGTGGTCTACTATTTTCTGTTCTGGTTGCGCCCGGTGCTGAAAACGCTGATCGATAGCTTTCGAACCGCGGCGGGGGGGTTCACTTTCCAGAACTACATCATGGTGTTCACAGACCCCAATTTCATGCCCGCCCTCCGTAATACCGCAATTATCGTTGTCTTCTCCGTGTCCCTCGAGTTTATAGCTGCCCTTTTCCTGGCCCTGCTGATCAACCGCAAATTCTTTGGCTCCAGCCTGTTCCTTTTTGTGGCCATGATCCCTATGGCGCTGCCGGCAGTCGCTGTAGGTGCTATGTGGCTGACAGGTCTTACAGCTCACGGCTGGATGAACAGCCTGCTCTACTATCTGAACATCATTGCTGAAAGCCATAAGATCTACTGGCTGACTGGGTCAGAATGGAAGTTGCTGGCCCTGATCATCGTGGTCGACGCCTGGCAGGTGATCCCCTCGGTGATGATCATCCTGCTGGCAGGTCTGCAGAACATCCCCGAGGAGACCATCGAAGCCGGCTACGTCTTTGGAGGCGATTATCTGACGGTGCTGCGCAAGATCACTGTCCCGCTGTTGGGGCCGACCATCCAGACCGCGGTCATCCTGCGTTTGATATCAGCGATCCAGATCTGGCTGATCATCGTGCTGCTGGTTGGCTTCTCGCGCATGCCCGTCCTTGTGGAGAGGATTGTTTATTACCACGAGGAAGTGCCCGGCCTGGATATCAGCTTCCAGATGGCTTCCGGTTATACCATCATTGTCTCCCTGATCGTTTCCACGGCGGCTTTGCTGTATCTCAGGGCTTCTGGCGCGTTTGGGAGCAAGAAGGAGGCGGCCCGATGAGCGAAAAAATCAAAAAACCCTTCAAGCTCTCCAGGCTGATCCGCAAGACCATCTTCTACCTTTTTATCGTCACCCTGGCTGTCGTCATCATTCTGCCGGTGTTCTTCCTGGTATCACTGTCATTCCTTTCCACCCGGGAGGCTTACCTCTACCCGCTGCCGCTGCTGCCCTCTTTGAAAGCCAGATATTCCCTGACCTATGGGGAGCGGGGTTATCTGCTTAGTGTGTACGACGATTTCAATAAGGAATACCAGACCGTACTGGACACCAATGACTTTGAAAAAATGTCGGTTTATATGCACTCCCAGATTGGCACACCATTCAGCATCCCTGAAATCGAGGAGGTTATTAAAGACCTGGAGAGCGGACCGGAGGATACGGTCTATTTCAGCGCTCGCAAGGATCTTTTATATAACTATGATACTTTTTTCAAGGTTACCCGGGAGGCTGTACCGGCTCTGCTGCGCAGTCTGCAAATAGCCGGAATGACCATCTTGATCTCATTGTCAATTGGTGGTTTGGCCGGCTACGCTTTCGCCCGCTATATCTTCGCCGGGAGGGATGCCTTGAAATTCAGCGTGCTCTTTGTGCGCATGTTCCCCGGTGTGGCCATTGCCCTGCCAATGGTGATCATCCTGGCCAATATGGGTTTCTACGACCGCCCGATCGGCCTTTCCCTGGTTTATTCAGTTGGATCGATCTCGCTCACCATCTGGATCACCGCCAGTATTTTCATAGGAATTCCGGAATCCCTGGAGGAGGCGGCTCAGGTCTTTGGAGCAACCAAGGTTCAGAGCTTCCTGCGGGTGACCCTCCCGCTGGCCCTGCCGGGCCTGGCAGCCGCGGCCATGTACGCTTTCCTTGGTGCCTGGAACGAGACCGTCTCGGCCATCATTCTGACCCAGTTCAATCCCACCTTTTCGGTGGTCGTTTACCAGACTTTGCTGGGATCTGTCGGCCAGGTCAACCTGGCTGCAGCCGGAGGCCTGGTTATGGCCCTGCCTTCTGTGTTTTTCACCTTCTTCATCCGCAAGTACATCCAGCAGATGTGGGGAGGCGTGACCATTTAGGAGAAAACAATGGCAACTTTAAAGATGCAAAATGTCACCAAACAATTTGGCCGAAATGTGATCGCCGTCAGGGATTTTAACCTCGAGGTGAAAGAACAGGAGTTTCTGGTGCTGCTGGGTCCCTCCGGGTGCGGGAAAACCACCGCCATGCGTATGGTCGCTGGATTGGAGGAAGTCACCACCGGCAAGATCTTTATCGGTGACCGCGACGTCACCGATCTGCCGCCCCGCAAACGCAATGTCAGTATGATCTTCCAGAACTATGCGGTCTGGCCTCACATGACGGTTTATGACAACATCGCCTTTGCCCTGAAATTAAAGAATCTGCCCGCTGAGGAAATTGACAGGAAGGTGAAAGAGGCTGCCGGGCTGGCCAAGATCGAAATGCTGCTGGATCGGCTGCCTGCCCAGCTTTCTGGCGGTCAGCAGCAGCGGGTGGCAGTCTCACGGGCCATCGCGGTTAACCCGGACATCTTCCTGATGGATGAGCCGCTTTCCAACCTGGACGCTAAACTGCGGGTTTCCATGCGCACCGAATTGAAAGCCATCCATGAAAAAGCGGGGTCGACTACGGTCTTTGTGACCCACGACCAATCTGAAGCCATGAGTATGGCTGACCGCATCGTGATCATGAAAGACGGAGAGGTCATTCAGGTCGGCTCTCCTGATGATGTTTACCATCGCAGCCGCTCGATCTTTGTGGCTGATTTCATCGGCACTCCGCCCACCAACTTTATGGAGGTCGATGTCCGCAAGGAAGGGGAAGGGATTCATCTGGTGAACTCTCACCTGAACCTGCTGCTTGAGCCTGCCTTGGCTAAGCATTTGAACACTTACAGCAAAGATAAAATCATCCTGGGTGTCCGCCCGGAGAATATGTTGCTGGTCAGCGAAGACGAGGCTGCTCTTTCTGCCAGCTGCCTGGTCTCTGAACCTCAGGGATCCCACCAGGTGGTGGCCATTCAACTGGATGACAGCATCATCAAAGTCATCGCCCCGGCCAGCCCGACCATCCTGCCAGGTACGGCTGTGCATATGAGCTTCAAACAGGAAACTCTGCGGTTCTTTGACCCGGATACTACCCTGGCAATCAACGACTGAAGGCTTTTCGAGCGGCATTGATTGCAGGCGGAAGCTAATTCGAGACCTTATGCGCTACCAGAACCGTTTTACTCTGGAGAAAATCAGCCGCCGCCTGAAAGAGATTGAGGGGCTGGTTTATCAACACAGACAACCGCTCTCCCCCTTTTGGGGCAGGGAAGTGGACGTTCCGGGTCTGCCCCTGGATGAGACCCCGGGCCGGGAAGCGGGGTGGAAGCAAATCACACCGGGAAGCTACTGGATCCTGCCGCGGGTGAATTTCCAGCTGAAAACTGCGTTCACAGTCCCCCGCGAGTGGAAAGGGGAACAGCCAATTGCCCTGTTCCTGGACATCGGAAAGGCCAGAGACTTCTCCCATCCCGAGGCGCTGGTATATATAGATGGTGAGCGTCTGGGAGCCTGCGATCGCTACCATCAGGAACTTGGCCTGCCCGAAAGCTTCCAGGACGGTAAAGCGCACACCCTGCATCTCAGCGGGTGGAGCGGTATTGGCGGCGCCACTGTGGGGGATATGACCCTGCGGCTGCAGATGGGGCTCAGCGAAATTGTTGCCATCCACCCTGAAACGCGCGCTTTCCTGGCGACAGCCCGGGTCACTCTGGGGATCCTGGATCACCTCAGCGACCAGGACTCCCGTTTTTTCCATTTACTCAATGCCCTCAACGAAGCCATAACCCGGGTGGATTTACGCCTGCCTATCGGGGAGGGGTTTTATAATTCGATTCCTGCAGCCCACCAGTATTTGCAGGGTAGGATTAAGACCGCGGGAGAACCCCTGGATGTGGATCTGTATGCGGCAGGCCACGCTCACATTGATGTTGCCTGGCTGTGGACCCTTGCCCAGACCCGCCAGAAATCCCGCCGCTCATTTTCCAATGCCCTGGGGTTGATGGATGAGTTCGAATCCTTCACTTTTACCCAGAGCCAGCCCCAGCTTTATGCCTACCTGCAGGAGGATGACCCCGGGATGTTTGAGGAGATCAGACGGCGGGTGCGGGAAGGCCGCTGGGAACCCATTGGAGGGATGTGGGTCGAGGCGGACTGCAATATCACCGGTCCGGAATCCCTGGTCAGGCAGCTGCTGCTGGGCAGGGAATACTTCCGGGAGCAGTTTGGCCCTGAGGCGGAATCTCCGGTCCTCTGGCTGCCGGATGTCTTCGGGTATGCCTGGAATCTGCCCCAGCTGATCAAGGAAGCCGGGCTGGAATATTTTTTCACCATCAAGATCGGTTGGAACCAGTACAACCGGCTGCCGTTCGATTCCTTCTGGTGGCAGGGCCTGGACGGAACCCGGGTCTTGACCCATTTCTCGACCACCAAGAACCCTGATAGCGCCCATGCTTCGACCTATAATTCGGATGCCTCACCGGGACAGATCCTGGGCACCTGGCTCAATTTCCAGAACAAGGATGATGCTCCTCCAGGGGATTCTCTGCCCCTGCTGATGTCTTACGGTTGGGGTGACGGTGGTGGTGGGCCGACCCGGGAAATGGTCGAAAATATCCTGGAGCTGGAGAACTTTCCCGCTGCCCCCCGGGCCAGGCCTGGCAAGGTGATCGATTTTTTCCACCAGCTAGAAAGGGTCAGCCAATCCCTGCCGATCTGGAACGGCGAGCTGTACCTGGAATACCACCGGGGGACCTATACCACCCAGGCCAGGAACAAGAAAGCCAACCGCAAGCTGGAATTTGCCCTCCAGAACGCTGAGTTCCTGGCAGCGGCAGCAGGGCTGTTCGATCCGGATTACAGCTATCCCGGAAGGGATCTCAAAAGGGCCTGGAAGCTGGTGTGCCTGAACCAGTTTCACGATATCCTGCCGGGCACTTCGATCGCCCCGGTTTATCGGGAATCCCTGGAGCAGTACCGGAAAGCGGAAGAGCTTGCTGATGCGATCATCCACCAGGCTCTGACATCGCTTGCTGAGCAATTTGGTTCCCAACTGGTGGTGAACCCGACCTCATTTGAGAGAAACGAGCCTGTACAGATCGATGGGGAGTATGCCCAAAGCGGGCCGCTGCCGCCTTACAGCATTACCCCTCTGGTTGAGCTGCCCGCTGAACAGGAGAGAGGGGCATTGATCTGCAGGGAGGATCTGCTGGAGAACGATTTCCTGCGGGTGGAGCTGAATCGGGCGGGGGATATCCAGCGCATCTATGATAAAAAAGCGGGCCGGGAAGTGCTCCCGGAAGGAGCGCTTGCCAATCAATGGATCGCCTTTGAGGACCGCCCCCTTTCCTGGGATGCCTGGGATATCGAGATCTATTATGATGACAAGAGCTGGCTGGCTGACCCGGCTGCATCCATCAAGGTCCTGGAGCAGGGTCCTCTGCGGGGAACGCTGGAAATCACCCGGAAGATATTGAACAGCCCTTATGCCCAGCGGATCTCTCTGGCGCATAACAGCCCCCGGATAGATTTTGATACGACCATAAACTGGCAGGAGCGCAAGGTCCTGCTCAAGGCGGCTTTTCCGGTAAATGTGCTCAGTCCGAAGGCCACCTACGAGATCCAGTGGGGCAACGTGGAGCGCCCCACCCACAGCAATACCAGCTGGGATTGGGCTCGTTTTGAGACCGCTGCTCAGAAGTGGGTCGATCTCAGTGAGGGGAATTATGGGGTCAGCCTGCTCAACGACTGCAAATACGGGCATGATATCCACGGAAACACTCTCCGGCTGACCCTGCTGCGCGGCACCACAGACCCGGATCTGGGGGCGGATCTGGGGGAGCACAGTTTTACCTACAGCCTTTACCCCCACCAGGGCTCCTGGGCTGAAAGCACCATCCGGGAAGCCTATGCCCTGAACAATCCCCTGCGGGTCTGGAAGGGAGACAATCAGGGGGGACCCCTTACTGAAGGACCATTCTCGCTGGTTTCCGTGGCTGAACCCAACCTGGTGATCGAAACCGTCAAGAAGGCCGAGGATGGAGAGGGGCTGATTGTCCGGATGTATGACTGCCGCCGGAGCCGAGGAGAGTTCACCCTGCGGATGGGCTTCCCGGTAGCAAGCGCCTGGCAGACCAATATCCTGGAAGAACCCCTGATCCCCTTGGAAGTTGCAGGATCCTTGATAAAAGGGAGTTATCGGCCCTATCAGATCATAACTGTTAGAATTGTTCCGGAAGGAAGGTAATCCGTATATGACTGGATCCAGATTCGCACTTTATCTGCTACCGCCCTATCCCCTCGCGAGGGACATCGCCGAGGTGCACAGCATGCTCCGCAAGCAGTTCGGGTTTGCTGCGGCTGACCGCTTCCCGGTCCACTGTACGGTAAAGGGATTCTTCAAAAAGAATGAGAAACCCGTTGACCGGCTGGTGGAGGAACTGGATGCATTTTTCACGGACCGGGGTCCGCTGCCGGTCAGTATTGAGAATCAGCGGGTGGATCCCATTGGCTTTGGACTCAGCCTGCTGAACCTGGACGGCAAACCCAACCAACCCTTCCTGAAGCTGCGAGAGGAAGTGGTGGAGATCATCCTTCCTTATATCGCCGATGATTGCGATTTCAGGGAGCACGATCTCGGTCATCCCTATCATCCTCATATCACCTTTGCTTTCCGGGATATCCCCAATGAGCTTTATGAGAATGTCTTTGCCTGGCTGGCCCCGGCACCGGAGATGACCGGGCAGTTTTCCGCTGACACCTACCATTTTCTGGAGTTCTTTTCCGACGATTGGCCTGGAAACTGGTGGGAAACCATCCGCTGGCGGTTGATCAGATCGTGGCGCCTGGAGGAAAGGGCTTGATAAAACTGGAACGCCTCACTGAAAGACCTGTTCTCTCCCCCAACCCGCAGCACAGCTGGGAGGCTGCGGCGGTATTCAACGCGGCTGCGATTTTCCACAATCAGCTGGTCCATCTGATCTACCGGGCTACGGACATCACCTCCAACGGGCAGCAGGGCAGGTATATTAACAGTCTCGGCTACGCGGTCAGCAGCGACGGGGTTCACTTCAACCGGCTGGTTGACCCCATCCTGAGGGCTGATGTTCCCCAGGAATCCCGTGGACCGGAGGACCCGCGGATCGTCTCCCTGGAAGGGAAATTCTACATGCTTTACACGGGCTACGGGGGGAGATTTGAGGGGGACTACCGCATCTGCCTGGCAATTTCTCCCAATTTGATCCACTGGAAGCGGCAGGGAGTGATGCTGGATGAACCCAATAAGGACGCCTCACTGCTGCCCGCGAAAGTCGGAGGGCGGTATGTGATGTTCCACCGCCGGGCTCCCGATATCTGGGTGTCCTACTCGGATGATCTGAAAAGCTGGTCCGACCACCGATCGCTCATGGGCCCCCTTCCCAATTCGGATTGGGAGTCCGACAAGATCGGCCTGGCAGGTCCGCCCTTGAGAACGGAATCGGGCTGGGTAATGATCTACCATGGGGTGGGTGGGAGCCCCCGCAAGTACAGCCTGGGCATCGCCCTGCTGGATGGAGAGGATCCGGGCCGGGTGATCTACCGCCAGCCGGAGCCCATCCTGGAGCCCGAACTGGACTGGGAGGTCAAGGGGTTTGTCCCCAATGTGGTGTTCAGCTGCGGCCAGGTCGTACTGGAGGACCGGCTGCTGGTCTATTACGGGGGTGCGGACCAGGTGATCGGGGTTGCCGGGTTAGACATGAAATTCATAAATGAATTCGGAGCACAAACCAATGGCATCTAAAAAGACCATAGGCGTTTTCCATTACCAGGTTGGCGGCACCGATGGCGTGTCCCTGGAGATTGACAAGTGGAAGCTGATCCTGGAAGGGATGGGCCATACTGTGCACCTGATCGGGGGGGATCTGGGAACAGCCGAGGGGACCCTGGTCCGGGAAATGTACCATCACCTTCCTGAAAGCAAACGTCTGAACCGGAACACCTTCCAGGAACTGGTTGATTTTGACCCGGCGGGCTACCAGGCAGAGCTTGAGAGGATGACAGCTGAGATCGCGGAGCGGTTCAGGGAGGTGACCCGGGACAAGGGAATTGACCTGATCCTGGCTGAAAATGTCTGGTGCGTGGGGGCGAATCCAGCGGTGGCGCCGGCCCTGGAAATCGTCCGCCAGGAACTGGAACTCCCGGCTGTAGCCCACAACCACGATTTTTACTGGGAGCGCCGGGAGGGTTTTTCCCTCACCTGCGCCGGGGCGGTGGCTTTAGCGGACTTGTATTTACCTCCCCACGATCCAGCTATCCGTCATACGGTGATCAACAGCCTGGCCCAATCCCAACTGCTAGCCAGAAAGGGGATCCCCTCCACGGTTGTCCCCAATGTGTTCGACTTCGCTGGACCCGCCTGGGTAAAGGATCCCTACAACGAAGATCTCAGGGAAGAGATCGGGCTGACCCCAAATGACCTGGTGCTGCTGCAGGCGACGCGCATCGTCTCCCGTAAGGGGATTGAGCTGGCAATCGACTTTGCCAGTGCCCTTAATGACCCTGAGCGGCGGAAGTTCCTCCAGGAGAAGGGCCTGTATGACGGACGTTCCTTTGGGGAGAGCGACCGGATCGTCCTGGTGCTGGCTGGGTATGCTCGCGATGATGCTACTGGCAAGTACAAGGATTTGCTGACTGAAAAAGCCCGCCAGAGCAACGTTCCCCTGCTGTATATTGAGGACCGGGTGGACGCTGAACGGGGTCAGCGGGAGGGTAAAAAAGTCTATTCTCTGTGGGATACCTACACTATGGCGGATCTGGTAACCTATCCCAGCCTGTGGGAAGGGTGGGGCAATCAGTTCCTGGAAGGGGTGAAAGCCAGGCTGCCTCTGCTGGTATTCGAGTATCCTGTCTACCTGGCGGATATCAAGGACAAGGGGTTCCAGGTGATCTCCCTGGGCGACCAGCTTCAGGGTTATGATTCCCGGGGGTTGGCAGTGGTGGCCGAGGATGTCATCGAACGGGCCGCCGATCAGGCGCTGATCATGCTGACAGATCCCCGGGAAAGAGCCCGGGTGGTTGAAAGGAATTTCACGCTGGGGCGGAAGCATTATTCCCTAGAGGCGCTCCGCGGATATCTGGAGAGGGTTTTCAATTTCTGAACGGAGTTGGTATACAGAAAATATGAGCAGGAAAGAGAGCTTGGATCGGATCAGGGAATATCTGCAGCGGCTGTATGGTGACCTTCAGACTCAGCAGCTCTGGCCGCGTTTAATGGACCTGATGGATTCCTATCGGCGCGAAGGAAAGGACCCCGGAAAGACCCCGGTTGACACGCTGCAGAATCTGGGCGCCCTGCTGATTACCTACGGCGACCAATTTCAGGTCCCCGATCAATCCCATTTCACCACCCTGGCTGAGTTCATCAGTGAATACTTGGAGGGGTTGATCTCCGCGGTCCACCTGCTGCCGTTCTTTCCTTATTCATCGGATGATGGTTTCTCTGTTATCAACTACAAAGAGGTGCATCCAGACTTCGGCAGCTGGGATGACCTCCTTCAGCTGGGCAGGTGCTGCTATCTGATGTTTGACGCCGTGGTCAACCACGTGTCCCGGGAAAGTGAATGGTTCCAGAAATACCTCCAGAAAGTGCCGCCTTACAGGGATTACTTTATTGAGGTGGATCCGGGAGTGGATCTGAGCCAGGTCGTCCGTCCCCGAGCCCGTCCCCTGCTCACTGAAGTTCAAACCGCGGAAGGGCCTGCCTGGGTCTGGACCACATTCAGTACCGACCAGATAGACCTGAATTATAAGAACCCCCAGGTGCTGCTGGAAATCATCGATGTGCTGCTCTTCTATGTTTCCCGGGGAGCGCGGATCATCCGCCTGGACGCGATCGCCTTCCTGTGGAAGGAGATAGGCACCCCCTGCATCCACCTCCCACAAACCCACCTGGTGATCAAGCTGATGCGGGCGGTCCTCGATGTGGTGGAGCCGGAAGTCATCCTGATCACGGAAACCAATGTACCCCAGGAGGAAAACAGCAGTTATTTCGGGGAGCCGCTGGGGAACAGCTCTGACAGGAACACGGCTGGCGATGAAGCCCAGATGGTATACCAGTTCCCGCTGGCACCCCTGATCCTGCATACATTCCGGACAGGAAACACGGAAGTCCTGACTGATTGGGCATCCACAATCGCAGTGCCTTATGATTCAGCGGCTTTTTTGAATTTCATTGCCTCTCATGACGGTATTGGCCTGAGGCCTGCGGAAGGGCTGCTGACTGAAGCTGAAATCCAGGCCCTGGTTGACCAGACCCTGGCGCGAGGAGGCCGGGTTTCCTATCGAAGCGGACCTGATGGAAACAAGAGCGTTTATGAGCTGAACATCACCCTGTTCGATATGCTGACTGATCCCGGGGAGGCTGATTTGGAAAAGTCAGTTGCCCGGTTTATGGCCTCCCAGGCGATCATGCTCTCGTTGGCAGGCGTGCCGGCGATCTATGCCCTCAGCCTATTCGGAGCGCCCAATAACCAGGGGGAGGTTGAGAATACCGGGAGGGCGCGATCCATCAACCGTCAGAAATATGTTCTCAGCGATCTGGAGCAAGCCCTGGCGGATCCATCCTCCCGGGCTGCCAGGGTCTTTTCGGCTTACCGGCAATTGTTGAAGGCCAGGAAGGACCATCCGGCGTTTCATCCTCTAGCTTCTCAACAGGTTCTCAAGCTGGATTCCCGGATAGTTGCCGTCCTGAGAACCGCCGGGGAAGGACGAGAATCGGTCTTGTGCTTGATCAATGTCGCCGCTGAGCCGGTCGAGCTGCAGGTAGAAGACTCCCTGCTGGGACCACGGGGCAGGGTCGATCTGCTGACCGGGACACCCTATCGGTCGGGGAGGCTGGCCCTGGATCCGTTCCAGACCCTGTGGCTTTCAGGGAAATAAGACCGGCAAGACAGCTGGTATTCCGCGGGTAAGCAGGTCGCTGCGCTCCTGACGGAGGACGGAGGACGGAAGACCGGAGCTGCTGCGCAGCTGACGGCGGGACTTAGGGACTGGGGGACGTGGAGACGGTAATCCCCTTACCTGCTGTCATTGCGAGCGGAACGGAGTGGAGCGCGGCAATCCCATCATCCAGCTGCTGTCAACTGAATTCGTCCGGAGAGCCTGGTTGTGAAATCGAGCTCTGCGAGCCAGCTAATCAGGGGATTGCTTCGTCGGCCTCCAGCCTCCTCGCAATGACGGA
>JANTFT010000020.1 GCA_024763275.1 Anaerolineales bacterium
AGCATGTGAAGATGAACCGAGAAATGCTTGGAGCTTACGGGCGTTGTCGCTATCGACATAGGAAAATTCTGGTGTTAGAGAGCACCTGGAGAGCACTGAAGAGGAAAGGGGAAAGGTAGCGTGGGCCGAATAAGAGCCCGCAGGGTCAGACTTCATAGAACATCGCTGAATCCAGAAAAGAAGAAGGAAGAGAGAAGAAAGAAGACAATTTATCAGGATTGCGTATAGGCATTATAATACTTTTATCCTAGTTCTAAATTCAATAATGCAAATTCTCTCATTTCTTGCACATCTTTTATTTTTATTATTTTTATTTCATCAAATGTTTCTTTTTGCACCACTTTTATAAAACTCCCTTTTATCAATTCCAAAACTGCCAAAAAGGAAATTACCACATCCAGCTTTGAGAATGATTCTCCCAGCAGCTCTCTGAAGGTTAGATGTTCTGAGATCTCAAATCTAGCAGAGATTTGATTGATTTTGTCTTTGATGGTGATTTTAGGTCTTTCAACTACCGTGCTGATTGACTGCTTGGAGATCTCTTTTTGAAAAATCTGGCTTGCCAACTGATAAAGTTCAAGTACCCCAAACTCACCTAAATCAAGATTCTCTTTGACATTTATCCTGGCAGGGGAAATTCGAATAAATGTCTGATATCCTTTTTCTTTGCGTTCATTCAATAAGTCCGCGATTTCCTTATACCTTTTATAAGCAATCAGCTGGCGGGCAAGATCGTTTCCTACATCCTCCTCATCACCAGAACGATCGGATTGGTGGGGCAGCAGAGCCTCTGACTTGATCTGGATCAGCTTGGCTGCAATCACCAGGAAGGCAGAGATCTCATCCGGAGGTAGGTCCTGAAGCCCTTCAAGATGCTTAAGATACTGTTCCGTTACCTGGGCTAAAGCGAGTGTTGTGATATCAAGTTCGGCACTTTCAATTAGCTGTAGCAGTAAATCAAGAGGACCCTGATATACCGGGGTATCAATCTTGTAATCATTCACCTGGTCTGTTGAGAATTTCAATTCCATGGGCCTATTATACTCGAGATGAAATCAGTGTGTTTTCTCTTCCCGCTAACTGATGTCAGCATTGCGGCGTTTATTGGAATTATATTAAAAAATATTAACAGGTCTGGACTATTATTCCTAATATGATTAAATAAGGAGCGGTTTAATTGTGTATGTTTATTGTGAGATATAGGAATGAGGTGAAAAAATGCATGAAGAACCAATCCACGTAACCGATGAGGCATTTGAGAAGACCGTCATCAACTCTGAGCTGCCAGTGATTGTTGATTTTTGGGCACCCTGGTGCGGTCCTTGCAAAATGGTTGCCCCCGCACTTGAAAAAATAGCCAAAGAATATGCCGGAAAATTGATTGTCGCCAAGGTAAACACTGACGAACATTCTCTCTGGGCCAGTAAATACGGTGTTCAGGGAATCCCAACCATGTTATTTATCTCTGACGGTAAAGTGATCCACCAGCAGGTGGGCGCTCTTCCCGAACCCATGCTGCGCACTGTGCTGGATCAGTTCATGTCTCTGGTAGCTAATAAAAACTGATCTATTCCACTTTTCGCAAATAAAAAAACTCCTTTGCGGGAGTTTTTTTGTTTAATCTTTCCCATTTTCCAGAGGTAGAATGATCTTGAAAGTATTGCCGTCATCTCTGACCAATAGTTGTATATTTCCCCCCAAGAACAACGCTGTGCGCCTGGCGACAGCCAATCCCAAACCCATGCCCTCGTATTTGCGAGTCAGGTAATTCTCAAGCTGGCGGAAATCCTCAAATATCGTCTCGCGCTTATCTTCAGGGATAGGAGCAGCCCAATCATTTATGGAGATGATCAGCTGCTCCTCAGCGATCTCCCCGATGACCTGCACTTTTCCGTCAGGTGGCGAGAATTTGGCCGCGTTGGAAAGCAAGTTCTTGAAAAGTATGATCAAGCTCTCCCCATCATAGCGCATATTCTGAATTTCCCGGGGGAGATCAGCCACCAGGTTGATGTGTTTCTTTTTCAGATTCGGTTTCAGCAGCTCGTAGGTTTGAATAAAAGCTTCTCCGATCGGTATAGGGTTCAGATAGGTGATTTCCTTGCCCAGCTGCAACCTGGTGAAGTCCGTGAGCTCTTGAACAACCCGGGTCAGCTTATGAGTATTCCTTTCTACGATATCCAGGTATTTTCTGGCTGTTTCCGGATCGCGTTCCAGCTCTTCCAAAGTGAGATCCAGGTAGCCTGAGATCAAGTTGAGAGGGGTGCGGAGCTCATGACTGACCAGGGCGACAAAGGTATTTTTCAATTCGTCCAGTTCCCGCATTTTGTTTTGGAGCTCCTCTCCAGCATTGTGTTCAGCCATATAGAAGAACCTTTCCGTTCATCTGTTAACCAATATCACGCCTTCTCCAATTCCGCTAATACCAGCTGCAGCACCTCATTGGGAGTTTTATCATCAGTCTGGATATACAAGTCAGCATGCTCCCTGGCATGAGCCAACCTTTGAATCTGGTTGTCATAGATCTGCCAGTACCAATCGGAGCCAGTGCGCAGCTTGGAAACCTCAAAAGAGACATCCAGATAAATCAGGTAATCCGGCCGGGCAATCTGAGCCCACATATCCTGAACATAGGAGTGTTCCTGGGCTATATGCTTGGCCTGATAGCCCAGGAGTCTAAGCTGGGCTATCAGCGTTGATTTTCCCGCCGCACACGGTCCTACAATTCCCAAAACCAGCGCCTGGGAAGTCATTTTCCAAGTGAATTCACTGGAAGCCGGACGGACATCCGCCGGATCAGATCACCCCTGTGGGACAGCACTCTCAAAACCACAATGCTAATATCATCTCTGGGTTTGCCCCGATCAAGTTTCAACGCATGGGACATCAGGGAATCTGCGATACTTTCCGGAGAAGGATCTTCGCTGTCCAGCTCCACTTTCACACAGGTGGGGACATCCATGGAATCACCAAAGTAAGATCCTGCGTGAACCAGGCCATCGGTATAGACCACCACGGTAAGACCTGGTTCAAGAGGGATCTCTGAAATCATGGGGCGGATTTCCCTATGCAGACCAACCGCATCGGATTTTTCAGCAAGCAATTTGATCTTTCCATTATAGGAGATAACGACTGGTGCTGGATTGTTTCTGGTAATCACCAGCGTTCCGGTCTGCAGATCTGCAGAGAGGATATTCAATGTCGCGGTAACTCGCCCCCCGCGTTCGGTGTACAACGCATCCGATGCAGCTCTGGCCGCAGCGCCATCCCGGACCCCGTCTGCCAGGAATTGGATCACTTTCCTGACAACCAGACTGGAAACCCATTTTGCACCCTTCCCGGAGCTCTGGCCATCCGCCAGGACGACCGACATACCCCCGTTAGGACGTTCGATCACTTCTGCCGTATCTCCACTTTCCGAAGCGGCATACTTTCTGGTCTTAGAAATAGCAATTTGGACTTCCATGCCCAGATTTTACAATAACATCATGAAAATGGAAAGGAAGGCTAGCTTTAAAGATCAGATAAGCGCAGGCGTCAAGGAGAATCCTGCCCGTTCACACATATTGCTGGATCAGAGGTAAAAACTTGGCAGCGAGGCTTAGGAAGATCAAAAACCCGATGCTGTCCGTGATCGCGGTAACTAGAACCGAAGATGCCAGGGCAGGATCCTGTCCCAGCAGGTCCAGCAATAAGGGAGCTAGAGTCCCTACAATACTGGCGACCAGCATGTTACCCAGCAGCGCCAGGCCGAGCACCAAACCTAGCCAGGGATTTGCCTGCCAGAGGCCGACCCCAACCCCTACGATCACCCCAATCAATATCCCCAAAGAGATGCCAACCACAATTTGGCGGAGCAGAATGAACAAGATCTGCCTGGGTTTAACCTTGCCCAGAGCCAGTGAGCGGACAATCATGGCTACATTCTGGCTGGCCGCATTTCCGCCCTGTGCCGCGACGACCGACTGAAAGAAAGCCAGCACAGCTACTTTGACGAACAAATCCCCAAAATTACTGATCACCCATGAACCTATAAGGGCAGTGACAGTATTCAACAACAACCACGGCAAACGACCTTTCAGCTGTACCAGCAGCCTGCTTTCAGGCTCCAGAGTGGTATCAGAAACGCTTGCCAGGCGGTAAATATCCTCGGTCGATTCATCGATAAGGACATCAAGGATATCATCATGTGAAATCACGCCGACCAGCTGGTGATGCTGGTTTACAACGGGTAGGGCCTGCAGATCATAATGCTTCATGACCCGGGCTGCTTCCTCCTGGTCCTGCATGGGCTGTACACTGATCACCTGATCATCCATAATATCCGCTATCTTCTGATCAGGATGGGCAAAGACCAATTCCCGGAAACCGATCACTCCCTTCAGTTTCCTGTTCTGGTCCACCACAAAAAGGTAGTAAGGTATGTCCGTTTCCAATCCCGTAGAGCGCAGAAATTCAATTGCCTGCTCAACCGTATCTCCAGGAGATAAGCTTAGAAAATCGGTGGTCATCCTCCCGCCAGCGGTTTCATCCGGATAGCGGAGCAGGGGCAGCACTTCTTCGGGTTCTTCCATCAACGAAATGGTCTTTTTGACTTCCTGCTTGGAAAGATCTCCGAGCAGGTCTGCGGCCTCGTCCGGGTCCATATCGTCAATGATGTCAGCTAGGAAGGGCAGGGGGAGATCTTTAGCAGCGCTCAGGGTTTGTTTATCATCCAGCTCATCAAAGATATCCGCAATTTCAGGTACTTCCAGCTTCTCAAGCAGGATTTCCCGTTGTTCGGGTTTGAGGCTGTAGAAGAACTTGGCCTGGTCGGCAGGATGCATGTCCCGCAAGAGTTCCAGGACCGATCCATAATCCTCTTCATCAAGAAAGGCTTCCAGGGCTTTGATAGTTTCAGGATCGCTGCTTTGATGGGTTGTCATACGATTCTCCGGCCCTATAATTTAAAAAACTGGCAGTCCTTCTTCATCTGCCAGATAACCAAAAAACAAATGCAGGATGCAGACTTAGTTTGTTAAGAGAACAACCTCAACTCCTTGTTCCCGGAGCCAGAAGATCGCGTCTTCTATTTCCTGGGCTTTACCAGAGACACGTATGTCAATCCAGCCTTGCTCATCAGTCACATTTGCGCGCAGGATATTGACAGTGAAAGAATGCCCCTTCATCAACCTGTTGACGATCGGTTCATCCTGCAAGCTGGCTGGAAAAATCAGCCGAACTGATTGGCTCAACATGCCGTCTCTCTCTTCATAAATCTATTTTAGCATGAAAGAGGTGGGGTAGCGGTCCCGCTTTATCTCTGCGGCTGGCTGGCCAACTGTCCGCATCCAGCCAGAATATCAATTCCCCGTCGCAGCCGGATAGTGCAGGGTATCCCGGCTTCAAGCAAGATGTTCTGGAACTCCGCAGCGCTTCGATCCCCGGCTGGACGTCCCTGATAATGTTCAACAGGATTAAGCTGGATCAGGTTGACGTGGAAGAGCTTTCCTTCCAGGAGAAGCGCCAATTTCCGGGCCTGGTCCGGCGTGTCATTCAAACCCTCAATCAGCGCCCATTCAATTGTTATCCGCCGGTTTGTCTCACCCAAGTAATGATCACAGGCATCCATCAGCGCGCTGAGGGGATATTTTTTATTGATAGGGACGATTGAAGAACGCAGCTCATCGTCGGCGGCGTGGAGAGAGATGGCTAGATTGATCTGGGTCCTTTCAGCCGCAAACCTGCGAATACCAGGCACAAGACCAACTGTTGAGATTGTAAAGCGCCTCATACCCATTCCAAATCCCCCAGGGTCATTCAAAGTCCTGATGGCTGAAAGAACCTCCTCGTAATTATGGAATGGTTCTCCCATCCCCATCAGCACCACATTGGTAAGTTCCTTGCCGCCCTCTTTAATCGTCAGGGCTGACTTCAGCACCTGTTCTACAATCTCGCCCCGGCTGAGGTTCCGGGATAAACCCATATTTCCGGTCGCGCAGAAACTGCATCCCATGGCACATCCCACCTGGCTGGATATGCAGGCTGTCTGTCGCTGGCTGTATTCCATCAACACTGTTTCAATGGCTGAGCCGTCAGGCAGCCGGTATAAATACTTCCTGGTTAAACCATCCGAGGAAATCAGCACTCTTTCCTGCCGCAGGCAACCGATAACATATTTTTGTCCCAGACGGTCCCGTAAGGAGCGGGGAAGGGTGCTGAACTGATCTGCCCGGGTCCAGCCCTTTTGGTAAAGTCCCTGCCAGAGCTGGTCTGCCCGGTAGCCAGGTTCTCCGAGCTCCTCGAAGACCTTTCGGACATCGCCCAGGCTCAAATCATATAAGTTTTCCATCGTTTGCCCTCAGCTCCTCAACCACTTTTAAGGCATTTTCAGCGATGCGCTCGGGCTGGGGCCTCCAGCTGTCAGCGGTTTTCCGGTCTGTGACGCCAGTGAGCACCAAACAGGTACGCAGACCCAGTTTCTGGGCTCCCAGGATATCAGTCTCCAAACGGTCCCCGATCATCAGGGTTTCCCTGGGACTGCATCCCGCTCGCTTAAGAGCCAGCTCGAAGAGCGGACTGGCAGGTTTTCCGATCATCACCGGACTCAGACCGGAGGAAGCCTCTATGGACATGATTATCGCCCCGGCTCCAGGTGCAAAGCCAGTCGGAGTGGGGAACGTCGTGTCAGGATTGGTACCGATGAATGCGGCACCCGCATGAATATACTGGGTAGCGCGGTTGAGATGCTGATAGGTCAGATCCCGGTCCAATCCCACAACCACAGCAGACACATCAGCTTCCCCTCCAGAGCTGACCACCTGGAAACCTTTCTCGAGAATCTTGCGGCGAAGCCCTTCCTCGCCGATGACATACAGCTTGCTGCCAGCTGGAAATTGCTGCGCTAAATAGTCCGCGGTCGCTCCCGCGCTGGTTACGAACTGGCTCAGCTCCAGGTTCACGCCAAATCCAGTCAGAATCTCCTGGTATTTACTGGCTGTCTTGGTTGAGTTATTGGTCACACAATATGCCTGACAGCCAAGGTCGCGGATTTCGGAAAAGAGGGCCCTGATGTCAAGAACGGGTGTTCTGCCCCGCCACAGGACGCCGTCCATATCCAGAAGGATTGTCCGGATTTTAACTGATTTGGTCATTACGATACCCGTAAGTTTGAGAAGAAAAAAAAGCCCGGCTGAAGTCCTGCCGGGCTTTTTTTGCTGGTTTAGTCTGTGTCTGGTTCTTCCGAGGTGTCCTTTTTCCCCTGCTGGACAGCCGCCAGAATGGAGTCTTTGGAAGGCTCTAAAACCTTATCAACCAGACCATATTCCACTGCATCCTGGGCTGTCAGCCAGTAATCCCTTTCGGTATCCTCTCTGATCTGTTCCACCGGTTTGCCGGTATGGTGAGCCAGGATATGATTCAATTGATCTCTCAACCGGAGAATCTCATTGGCCTGGATCTCGATATCGGTTGCCTGACCCTGGGCGCCACCCAGCGGCTGATGCAGGTGCACGGTCGCATTGGGCAGGGCAAAACGCTGTCCTTTTGTCCCGGCAGTCAACAGCACGGTCCCAAAGGAAGCCGTGACTCCTACTGCTACAGTGTTGACAGGATTAGAGATCATTTGCATGGTGTCATATATGGCCAAGCCCGCGTAGATCACCCCACCGGGGGAGTTGATGTACATCTGGATGGGCGCCTCGGAATCCTCATTGCTGAGATACAGAAGCTGGGCCACGATCAGATTCGCTGTCTGATCCGTGATCTGGGTACCAACAAAAACGATCCGGTTCTTTAAGAGCAGCGAGTAAATATCATAAGCCCGCTCCTGCCTTCCAGATTTTTCGATAACCATCGGTATCAATGCCTGGGGTTCTGTCATGTGTATCTTGCCTCCTCGATCCTGAGAGTCCAGATTTAGTCCTGGTCCTCTGGTTGATTTTCCGTTATTCAGAGGATTCATCCGCTGGATTGGTTTCCTGGGATGCGCTATCCTCCTCAGTGCGTTCAGCTACGCTTGTGCTTTCCTCAGAGCTTTCTTCGTCCGCTTTCAGGTAAGCGCTGAAATCCTCCCCTTTGGCCACAGCAATCAGGAAGTCCAGTGTTTTTCTGGTAATCACCTGAGAGCTGACCCGGTTCAACAAGGCCACCGAGTCACCACTGCGCATATATTCCTCTTTGCCGCTCTGGTCATCCCCAAAATGGTCGTCAATGATCGCCTGGAATTCACCGGTGATGTCCTGGGGATTGATGTCCAGGTCTTCGTCCTCAGAGATCTTTCCAATAACAAGGCCGCGGACAATGCGCTGTTCCGCATTCGGCTTGATCTGCTCTCTGAGCTGTTCTTCATCCTGGTTCTGGATTTTCAGATACATTTCCAGATCCAGCCCCTGAGCGTTCAGCTGGGCTTCCAGCTCCTTGATCTCGCCCTCGATCTCATTCTCAAGCATCTGGGGAGGATACTTAATTTCAGCGTCCTCAATGATAGCTTCCAGAATGCGGCTGATGTAGGCGTTCTCATCATCAGCTTCCCGCTGGTCGACCAGCTCTTTCTGGATCTGCTCTCTGAGCTCCTCAACGGATTCCTGGTCACTGATAGATTTCACAAAATCGTCAGTAAGCTCTGGAAGTACGCGCTCCCGGATGCCACTTATCGTCACCTGATAAAGGACTTCCTTACCGCGGTAATCCTCGTCAACGCTTTCATCGTCGGGGAACTGATAGGTGAGCTCAAGAGTATCTCCTGCTGAGACACCCAATAGCTGGCGGGAAAAACCAGGGAAAGGCCATTCCTTGGAATCGTCATCGGATTTGGATTTGATCATCACTGGCAGAGGTTGGTTCTTCAATAAATAAGCCTCATCGTCTCCGGGGTCACTTTCAATCGGACGACCATCCAGCGATGTGTCAACCAGATTGCCTTCCTCCGCGGGGTGGTCGACCGGTTCAACGGAGGCGTGCTGGGAGCGCATGCGCTCCAGAACTTCCTCAACTTCCTCGTCCTTGACCCCGGTCTGTTCGTATTCCAGTCTGATCTGGTGATAATCCCCCAGCGTCACCTCCGGCTGTAAGGGTACGTTAAAGACGAATACCGGCGGCTCCAGGGATTTGATTTCTGTTACCTGGCCGGGGCCGTAGGGTTCCCCGTCAATCTGATCAATGATCTGAGGGTAAATGTCATCCAGAAAATGCTCGGTGGCCTGGTCTATGATGGCCGCTTCGCCAAAATGGTTCACGATCAGCTGGTAAGGAGCTTTGCCAGGCCGGTAACCTTTGATCTTTTTACCCTTAGCCAACTCCTTGGCAGCCTGGTGTTTGGCTTTTTCAAACAAATCCTGCTCGGTTTCTACGATCAGTTCCAGCTGATGATCATCAAGATAATTCTGTTCGATTTTCAAGGTTTCCTCGCAATATTATAGGCATTCAAAAAGGGCCAAATTTCAGGCCCCGTGATTATAATTCCTGCTGCTGAATGGGGAAGGTGGGGGTCGAACCCACACGCCCTGAGGCACATGATCCTAAGTCATGCCTGTCTGCCAATTCCAGCACTTCCCCCGGAGAACGAGCGCGGGGAAATTATAAGCTACAGCCTGCTGACCGTCAATAAATCAACTATAATAGTTTTGTTAACCGCACTTCAACCCTTAAGGAAAAGTGAGATGTTCGATCACTTCGGATTACTGGCTCCCGTCTATGAAAAGTTCATCAAACCCAGCCAGCCAGAGCAATTGATCTCGCTGCTGGAACTACCTGCTGGCGGCCGGCTGTTGGACGTTGGCGGAGGTACAGGCCGGGTCTCAGGATTCTTGTCCGACCTGGTGGATGAAGTGTTCATCGCAGACCTGTCTCCCAAGATGCTGGCTCAGAGCTTGAACAAGGGCGGATTGCACCCGGTATGTTCGCATGCAGAAAAGCTTCCCTTTCCAGAGGGGTTTTTCGAGAGGATAATCATGATCGATACTCTCCACCATGTCTGCAGCCAGCAAGATACCGCAGCTGAGCTCTGGCGGGTGCTGAAACCCGGCGGCCGGATCATCATCGAGGAACCTAATATCGCCCACAGGGGCGTCAAGCTGATCGCCCTGTTAGAAAAGATCGCCTTGATGCGAAGCCATTTTCTATCACCAGAGCAGATCCAAAAGCTTTTCCAGCAATTCCAGGACGACATCCAGATCCGGCATGACAGTCATATTTCCTGGATCATTATCCCCAAGTAATCCCTGATTCCTGAGTTCAGGAAAACCTCCACGTCATAATAACCCAACCGCATACAGCTGGCATAACCGCTACCTTCTAATGTATTTAAGGAGAACGATATATAAAGGTACTACCGGGCTGAAAACAAGCACAACAATCAGGTAGGCCGGTAAATTCACCTGCCAGGCACCGCTGGGCAGGGTTCCAATCAGATACACCGCCCCAGATACCAGTGCGATCGTCAGGGAGACAATCCCGAGAATCCCTGCAATTTCCCCCTTTATGAAAAACCGGTAAACGTACATTAATCCGAGGGCAATCGCTAAACTGTCTACGACACCCAGGGCAAGCAAGAACGGCAGGCTGGTCGCAGGCCAGCCTCCCGGGGGTGGGGGAGCGGGGAATACCAGTTGTCCGGAACGCAGCATGACCAGACCTGCCCGGACCAGGGAAAGTGCGTGGGAAGTCTGCAGGACGCCGTAATATCCTGAGAGATACTTGAGCTCCTTTGTCAGCTTGAGATCTTCCATACGCACCTCGCAAAATAACAAGGCCAGAGGACAAGCCCCTGGCCCTTGTTTGACTTTGATAGTGTTCAGAGCCTCCCAGAGAGGTTCAGCGCCCGATATAGTTGGTTGCTTGCCTGAGACCGGAAAAGCCGAATATGCCATTGACGATCATGGAAATTATCAGCACCGCCAACCAGCCCAGCACCACCGTGATCAGGGTTTCAGTAGTGTCAAGATCCAGGGCTTCTCTGACCCCATAAAACCCCGCTATCAGAGCCCAGATAGCCCCGGCGAGAGCGATCAACCAGCCAATGCAGGGGATGAAACCCAGCAGCCCCAGCAAGCGGGGAGCACTGGCGTAACCCAGCACGCGCAGGAGCTCATCAGGAGTAGCATCACCGTTGAACATATTGGTACCGATGAAATGGGTCACATAAGACCAGATATAATAATTGGCTACTCCCAGAGCAGAATTCACGATCAGGGCTAAAAATGCCTTGCCGGGAGTTCCCACCCAGAGGCCTGCAATAAAAGAGCCGATCGCACTGGCCACAGAGACTACCACGACAATCATGAGGGCCTCTTGTGTCAAGCTGGTATCGGCTTCAGCTTCCTTATAAAATTCCTTGTCAAGCATCGCGGCGCGGGTAATCCGTTTTAGCAAAGCGTTCATTCTTCCTCCTGTTATATAGGGATACGATTATTACTTGATAAGTTTACTCGTAAAACACGAAGCGGGCAAGCAAATCAAGCTCAAGAAAAGTCTCTGCCGGACTGGTTATTGCGTATAGTATTTAAGCCTTCCAGGAGGACCGCGGTCAGGGCGGGGGAGTGATAATCTAAGAGAACCGGCTTCTCAATTATGAAGCCTGGGTAAATTCGCTATGGATCTTTTCCAACCAGTCAGGAATGGGAATACTCTGAGGACATTTTTCTAGGCATTCCCCGCAAACCACACACAAGTCCGCCTTGTTCTCTTCTGGCACCCAAAGTATATATTCATCAGCCGCTCGGTTAAATTTTTCGTAAATGGTTCCATCATTATAAATCTGCAGGATGCGAGGAATGTCAACGCCTTCCGGACAGGGAATGCAGTAGCCGCAGCGGGTGCAGGGGATCAATGAGAAGCTTTCATAGGTTTTCTTAACCTGATCCACCAGCAGCAATTCTTCCCTGGATAGCAGGCCAACCCCGGATCGGCTGGCACTGGCAAGGTTCTCCTCAACCTGCTGAAGATTGCTCATACCGCTCAGCACCAGGGAAACTTCCGGTTGATCCCAGAGCCACTGCAACGACCATTCTGCGGGAGAACGTTTGGTCTCAGCGGAATCCCACAGCTCCTGGACCGCCCGGGGAGGATCCACCAATCTTCCTCCCCGCAACGGTTCCATGATCACCACACCAATCCCACGCTCCGCCGCATAGCGCAGCCCTTCCTGGCCAGCCTGATAGTTCCGGTCCATGTAGTTGTATTGGATCTGACAAAAATCCCATCCCTGATAAGCGTCTATGATGGATTTGAACACTTCCAGGTCATCGTGGAAGGAAAAACCCAGATAGGCGATGCGCCCATCGGAGCGGGCTTTCTCCAACCAGGGAAGCACGCCCAGACGATAGATCTTTTGCCAGGATTTCTCATTCAGGGTATGGAGCAGGTAAAAGTCGATCTGCTCCGTTCGCAGCCGCTTCAACTGTTCATTGAGATAATAATCGAAATCTTCAGGCTGATCGATTTTCCAGCTGGGCAGCTTGGTAGCTAGCTTTACTTTTTCCCGGTAACCACCTTCCAGGGTCCGGCCTAAGAAATCCTCGCTGGTCCCTCCGTGATAAGGATAGGCGGTGTCGAAGTAATTCACACCCCCTTCCAAAGCCAGATGGAGCATGGCAGCAGCCTGTTCCTCATCAATCCGTTTGCTATCGCCATCGATCACCGGGAAACGCATACATCCAAAGCCCAGCGCTGATGGTTTCCAATCTAATTTGCCAAATTTACGGTAGTTCATCAGCTCAAATCCCCTTACTCTTCAAAGATCTCATAATATCCCTGGTCCAGTTCATCATCACTAAGGTGGGCATAGCGCTGAGTGACCTGGATGTTCTTGTGCCTGGCCAACTTTTGAGCCAGCTTGATGTTCCCACCAGAGCCCTGGAGTACTTCAGTCACAAAATAATGCCGGAAAGAGTGGGGCGTTATCGTTCCGGCGGCTTTCTCCCCTAAAGCCTCGATCACGCGCTGTTTGACTATATTCCTCCCCGTAGTAGTGCTGATCGGTTCCACGCGCTTCCCTGCACCAGGATCGTGGCGGGCAAAAAGTGGCAGAGAACTGAGGGAGCGTCCATAGGCGCCGTCAATTTCTGCCCTGGTGTTCAGATAATCGCGCAGGGCGGATAGGGAACGGCTGGAAAAGCGGACGACTGCCTCCCGATTTCCTTTGCCAACGACGATGGCCTTGCTTTCCTGCCAATCTAGATCTCCCCGCCGTAAATTACAAGCTTCGTGCACCCGCAAACCGGTATCTGCCAGGGTGAGGATAAAAGCCCGGTCGCGGAGATTTCCCAACCGCTGGCGTTGATGATCAACGGGCTGCAGGCTCAGCGATTGCGCATAGTTTATTACTTTATGGATGT
Source organism: Anaerolineales bacterium (assembly GCA_024763275.1). Classification (GTDB taxonomy): domain Bacteria; phylum Chloroflexota; class Anaerolineae; order Anaerolineales; family UBA11858; genus B10-G9. The sequence goes on from JANTFT010000020.1 coordinate 13,311, forward strand.
CATCCTTGGGAAATTGGGGCAATCTCTGTGCTGCTCTCCTGGCTCTTCTTTTTATTATCATGCGCAAACGGGGCAGATTGATATCAGCTAGCTTCTCTGCAGCCAGATATTCATAAAACCCAGTCGCTGCGGTCAAATAGAGCTGCTCGGTATTGGGTGAATAGGTTTTCAAATCCGCAGCAAATCTGGCAACGAGATCCTCATTTACCTGGGCCACAGGATCAGCTGCTGGATCCTTTCCAGATCTCGCGTACGTTTCCAGGAATGCCTGCATTCCATTTGTATAAGTTCGGGCAGTGTTCTGACTCCGAGAGAGGCTGACACTTTCCAGGTAGTCCTGGATCGCTTCCAGCAGCGTGAAGGGGGTTTTGGGGGGCAAAAGGGTTATATCTCCTCTAAAACCTATGCTTACGATAATAGTACTTATCACAATCACAAGGATTTTAATGGCTTTTCCCTGTTTCGTCAAGCCCCCTGCTCCTTATTACCCCAGCTCAGTTCATGATTTTATTCCCCGAAGACATGCCCACGCGCCCCTGCCTCGCCCCGCTGCTGTTCCCACTAAATATTTCCAGGAAATTGAATGGCAATAGTTCAAGCCCAATTGTGTCGTTATTCAGTTCAGGTTAAGTTTGCTAGCAGACATTGCTGTTCTTTGGAGGGTTTCCTGATGGGCAGGCTGATCCTCAGCCCAAAGGGGATTACCAGGTTTAAGGAAGGACTGGTTTGGTTAACACCAATCCCCCACCCGCTTCAAACGCGTCCCTGGTACAACTTCTGACATAATGCCCGGTAGTATAACGATGTCACCTTCATTACGGGTAATAGCCATCCATAAAATCCTGCAGCACTTTAGCTATGCTGCCTGGCTCCTTTTCCAGCCAGGGGGAGCTCTCCCAGTCAGGGATATACAGCAGATCCTTAGGGATCTTTGTGAATACGACCTGGTCCATATCCGTTTTTGCTGCCAGGCAAGCTAGCTGGCTGATTTCTGCCAGTTTAAGGTTGGTGAGAACATTGTGCTTGTAAAGTCCTACTATCTGGGGAATCTTAGGGATGGTTGAAAGCGAAAATACCTGTTCGTAGACCGCTTCCATGACAATTGCCTGGCGATCAACTCTATCCAGCACGTTTCTTGGATCCCGGTAGCGGGCATACAACAGGGCATCATTTCCCGAAAAAAAGTATCCGCCTACACCCAGTTTAGGTTGATTTTGATGGAAGGAATATAAAGGAGAAGGGTTGTAGATCTTGATGCCGCCAATCACATCGATGATGTCCCGAAAGGTTTGCATATTGACCACGATGTACTTGTCGATCTCCACCCCCCAGTTGTGGCGAATGGTTTCCATCAAAAGACCTGCTCCATAATCTGTTCCGCTGTAATACCCCATCCCCTCCGTTCCGAAAAGATAGGCCTGGGTGATCTTTCCATGTGTCCTTCCTGGATCCTCCTCCACATCCGGGATCTCCACCCAGATGCCGCGATCGATCCCCATAAAAGCCACATCGCCGGAGGTGAAATCGATCCGCATGATCATGATCGAATCCGCCATCCCGTATAAATAGCCAGCACTGCGGGAATCCGTCCCCACCACCAGTATGGTCATGATCCCATCCGGCCCGTTGCATATCCCTCCCCCCTCCCCCGGCGCGGCCAGAGCCGGCCCAGGACCCTGTATGCCCAGCAGCAGTCCCACAACGATCAGGACCTTTACGATATTCCTTCCTTTCATTGCATCTCTCCCACGGTTGCCAGGATGAATTCCTGGAGCAGGATTAGTGGATCTGGGTTTTGATCAGGTTGGATCAGTTCCATACCGTGATTTTCAATATACCCGTAATCCACCGCAATCACTCCGGGTATTTCTTCACAGGTTTCTACTGAAGCATCATCTCTTAATCCGTATAAGCAATAAACCTGCGAGGAAGGCACTTCAGCGAGCAGCTCATCTGCGGTGCTCCCATAGGGGACAGTCAGGAGAGAGGCCGGTGAGAGCGTAAAGCTGCCCCGACAAACTCCGGACCCGGTTTGATCCAACCAAGCACAGCCGTCAAGCGCCCCATCCCCCCCGATAGAAGCGCCTGCCGTGATGATCCTGGTCGGGTCCGCCCCCGGGAGCCGAGCCGCCACTTCGACCGCGGTGCGGGCATCCAGCAGCCACTCTGCTGGCAGCCAAGATTGGCAGCCTTCCTCACAATCCCTAAATGTGAATGTGAACACTCCCAGCGGCATATCCAGGATCCGCTCAGGAAACCAATCCGCCGACTTCCAGGTATAGTTGTAGTTTGGTTCTCTGGACAGCTGTCCCCTGCCCTGCAGCCAGGCAGCTATTTCCTCCCACTCGCTCTGGTCTCCCCTGGCCCAATCCATGAGCACGATAATCGGAGCTGGATTATCGCTGGCCGGGTAGTAAATCCCTGTCAATGACTCTCCATCAGGAGCCTGAAATTCGACCTGGACAGGTTCGGGGGGGAGAACCACCACCGGAGTCGTTGTAGGAGTTGGCGTCAGGGTTGGCAGTACGGTCGGGGAAGGAGCCACAAACTCGGTCTGAGTGGCTGGCTGAATGGTGTCGGTGCTCCCAGCCGAATCGGCTTCAGCTGTTTTTTCAGACCTGCCCCCACAAGCTGTCAGGAACAGCAAGAGAGTCAGAGTGTAAAGAACGGAAATCACCAGGAGACTTTTCTTCATTTGAAATACTATTAGAGTTTTACTCATCAACTGAATTATACATTCAGAAAAATATTCCGGCAGGTCTCAAAACTGTTAGGATAGTTAAGAAAATGCCCCGGCTTGAATGAACACAAACCAGGGCATAAGCCATCTTCCAGAATTATCCCTTATTTCAGCAAGTCCATGTAGGGCGGCTTCTCGTAGTTCTCTTCGTCATTGAAATTGATATCGATGGTCGCCCCACCGCTGACCTCGACATTATTGCCTATCAACTGGGTGTTGAAGGTGGGATTGGTTCCCGAAGATCCTGAGAAGTACAGATCACCGTCCGGAGCATATACCGTCCCCAGATAAAAGGAAGTGCTGTTGCCAGTCACGCTGATCGTGCTGGTGTTACCATGAGCCAGATACATCAATATTCCAGGAACTGCCGGGGCGGGGTCAGGCGATTCGACCGGCGCACGCAGGTCCACCGGGGTCACATTGCCGTTAATGGTTACCCCACCCGTTTGAAGGAACAAAGTCACGCCATTGCCCGAGAGGGAGCCACCCGATATAGCAACTCCTTGAGATCCTGTAATACAGTACAAACCCGGATCGAGGGTCAACGCCCCACCTGTCCATTTGATTTTGTTGTAAATACCCGGTTGCAGGGTGGCGTCACCGTGGTTAGGAACAGTACGGTTTGGGAGACCGGCACAGGTAGGCTCGTTCACGGCAGTGGAATAATCCGGCAGCTGGCTGGGGATGTGTTCCGGAGCAGGGCTGATATTTGTCAGAGTACCTGTAGAAGAACCAGCGTAGCCAACTCCGCCATTATTTACAGTCACAGAAAAACTGGTACCGTTACCAGTCAGGCAGCCGTTGGACCACACACCTCCTCCGGTAACCGTGGTGTTGCTGCTCCCCGAGAAGATCACTCCGTATTTGTTTCCTGAGCAGGCAGCGTCATTGAGAGCAATGATGGCTTTGCCAAAGGCCAGCGGAGCTGGAGGATAGACCCGGGCGACGGCTTCAACCTGATTCCGGAGAGGGCCATCGTAGACCAGGTGAGCAAAGCTGGTGTTGGTGTCACGTGTTATATTTGTGATCACATCCAGGTGTTTGTCCTCATAACTGCCCAGATCCGTGATCTCACACCTTACGGCAACACCATGGTGGTCGCTGATGTCTCCATCGATCGTATAATCGTTCAAACCAGCCTGAATAATAGCAGCATGCTCGGCGGCGCTGGCGATCAAGTCTGTTTTAGGTGTGCCGCAAAGAAAGCCATTGTAGTTGATATTGTTGGAGCGCATATAATACGCTGCTCCGCTTCCACCAGCCAGGGAAGAGGCATCAGCAGCGTTCTGGGCATGCCGCCGGTCAGACAACAGCATGCCCCCATCAATCGCCAGGGCAGCAAATCCCAGCAACACCACAAAAGTCAGGGCCAGGAAAGCCATCACCTGGCCGGATTCACATGTTCGCATTTGTTTTCGTTTCTGGATCATAATCGTCTAATTGAAGCCGGTTGTCAGGGACATACCGGAGATAGGATGGCATTTTCAATTGTTGCCGACATTTTCATCTCCTGTGAACCTATTAAAGTTCCCAAAAAGGGCATGGTCACCGGAACGGCATAGTCGACCCGCACAATCACCTCACTTCCAGGTTGTGCGCAGGTTGTTCCCACGATATCAGCTTGTACATTTAGTTTACTGATGTCAACAGGGGTACTGCTGGGATCATCTGGATCCGTGAAGGCTGCCTTTACACGGGTTTCTACCTCATTGCGAAAGGCTGTCAAATCGCTTTTAGGGGCAATCGAACCGTAAACGGCCCCTTCCTGAGCCGCGTCTCGGATGATAATGTAGGCAAAAAACATGCGCCCTAAATCAGTGACCCCTGCCAACAGGGTCAGCAGGATCACCAGACTCAAAGCAAATTCCGTCAGGCTCTGTCCGCGCTCCGTCTTCCGAATTGGTTTCTGTTTTTCGTTCATGGCTTTCCCTTCCTGATCAGTGAATGGTGAAGGTCTCAGTTAATGAACAGGTGGATCCGTCGGTGAGATTATGGAATGTGCTGACAATAACGTGATCCCCAGTCCCCAGAGGTCCATCAAATTGATAAGCAACTGATTCGGTTCCCAGACTGGAGAAAGGTACCGCCGCTCCATAGCTAAAAGATGGGGGTTTCTCGCTGCCGCTGAACACCTGGGTACCCGCGAATGAAGCCGTCGACAGTCGAGGCTGATTAGGTGAAGCCGCAGTCCAGGATATTGACCCACCGGTGAACTCAACCTCTTCGCCTTCATTTACCATCGAGAGGGTGATCGCGTCTATGCCGACCGTCAGCAGATGAGTCCCTACCTGGCAGGTGGGCAGTTCATCGTCCTCGATTACCAGGTTGAATGAGGATGGGGATCCCAGACCAGCGTTGGTTGGAGACCCCAGGGCAACCGCGACATTTTCGTCGGGATCATAGACAGCATCATCGACTACAGTGATCTGGAAAGAACCTGTTGTCGTGCCTTCCGGAATGAGGACATTCTGGGTTGAAATCGTATAATCGCCATTCAAGGTAGCTGAGCCAGACAGGTTCAGGGGAACGCTGACATCGTAAACCGACGGGGCGCTCAATCCCAGGGATATCTCCACTGCTCCGCCGCCTTCCACGATAGATTTGTTAGCGGTCAGTACCGATACCACTGGCGGGGAATCGTTGTCCTGGATCAGGACATTTGTTGATGTCAGACTGCCTGGTCCCCCGTTCTCGATCGTGTCAATGTTAACCACAATCGACTCAACTGCTTCATCTATCTCGTCATCGTGGATCTCAACCGTGATCGTTCCCTGGGGCCAACCAACCGGGATCACCAGATAGTTGGAGGACAGCTGATAGTCATCACTTGAACCCTCCGTGGCTGTTCCCGCTGTAGAAAAATACACCTTCACTGGAGCACTCCAGGCGTTGCTAAGCCGGACATTAAGGTCGATTGCCAGATTGCCTTCCACTACGGTTTGACTGGCTACAGTAAAGCTGACAGTGGGTTCTGCGGAAGATTCCGTAATCACGATGGTCTGTTCAGCTATTGAGCCCAGAGTAGCGTTCTGGGGAGCGCCCAGGGTGATGATCAAGGTCTCGTCCTCTTCCCATCCATCCCCTTCCATAATATCCATCGCGATATCCACGCTGCTGCTTCCCGGCGGAATGATCAGAGGGGAAGGATCCTGGATCGTATAGTCCCCGGAGGTCGTGGTCCCAGAAAGCGTGTAGGGTACTACTATCTCTTTTCCGGAAATCTCAGATAGGGTCAAGGAAGTCACAAATTTGCCGATCTCCTCTGAGACTATCTGATTGGCAGCGAAGAAGGAAACCTGGGGAGGATCATCATTATCGAGTATGGTCAATGTATGGGAGGGATTTGCCCCGATTACGGCATTCACCGGCGAATCCAGGGTGATGACTGCCACTTCATCCTCTTCGTCATAGTTATCATCGATGATCTGCAGAGAGAGAGCGCCAAAAAGGGAGCCCGAGGGGATCGTCAGGGTGCCCGGGGTTGTCACATAATCACCACTTACCCCCCAGACCGCTGTTCCTGTTCGGGTAAATGAAACAGTGACGTCCTGGGTGCTACCTTTGGAAAGTTCAACCATCAACGTTTTCAGGGGAGAGTTCTCATTGTAGGTGCTGTTGACCTCCTTGAATGAGATCAAGGGTGGGTCAACAATTTTAATGGTATGGATGTACTGGGGACCTCTGGTAGCGTTGATCGGACTGTCAATACCGATCACCAGCGACTCATCGCCTTCGTCCACGCCATCATTATTCAAAGTGATATAAATTGTTGCTGTGGTTTCTCCCGGATTGATGGTTACCGGGCTGGTAGTTATCAGATAATCCCCCCCTGCCCCCTGAACCGCTGTCCCTGTCACCGAGAAAGGCACGGTCACTATGTCAGTCGCCGGGCTGTTCAATTCCAGGACAACCCCGATCGTTCCCTGGGTTTCCTCAACAGTCTGGTAGGTGGTCTTGAAGTTTACGTCAGTGAGAGCCCCTGAAATTGAGCCTGCGCCGGTCCCGCTGGCGCCCAGTTTCAAGCTTTTTAATATCGTTCTGCTGGAGCTGGAACTGATCGGTATAGCAGAGAAATTTCCAACAGGTGTAACAGGAGTTATAGCGGCGTTGATGGTCACCGAGATGGTGTCAGCCGCGGCCACCTCCTGGGAGGGCGGGCAGGATGTCGAATATACACCGGAACTGTTGCTGTATTGAATACTGATATCCGAATCGGAAATGCCAGCATAGCGGCCAATCCGCTTGGCCGCATTCCTGATCCCAACACAGTCTTCATATTGAGGAATTCCCCCGCCAGTATCAAGAATGGCGGCGCCGTAGCGGGCCGCTTCCCTGGAGGCGGAGACCACGGCAGAATAAGCGAACATTATCCTGCCAAACTCGAAAATACCAAAGAGGAGAAGGAGCAGCAGCGGGAAAACCATGGCAAATTCCACCATGCCCTGCCCCCGGCTTCCGTGCTGTTTATGAGATAAGTCCACCTGTCCTCCTAATATCAGAAAATAACTGAAAATGTAATGATATGAGAAGTTTAGATGGTTCCCCAGAGGATAGCAATAGCAGCTAACAAAGATGCATAATCGGGCTGGTTCCCGGTTATAAAACCTAACAATATTGTTAGGTCAATCGGAAAGAATCCCCGAACTCATCTTGCAATTTGTGAGATATAAAAAAGAGCAATAACACTGATAACCAGGAACGGCCCGTAAGGAAGTGCCTGGAAAGCCTGATACTTCTTGCGGAGAACCTGCACCACCAGAAAGATCCCGCTGATGATACCACCCAGAATGACTGCCAGGAATATCCCCCCGATCACTCCGGGCCAGCCCAGCAGCAACCCCATGATGCCAGCCAGATTGACATCCCCAAAACCCAGGGCAACTTCCTCGATGTCCTCTCCCCTTTTTCTGGCCAGAATCCGCACAAAGCCTTCTCCTAATAAATAGAATATCAGCATGATTCCGAACCCTGCGGCACCGCCAATCAAAGTATTCAATGGTCCATGCGCCAGGGTGCCGGAAATGAGTCCTAGCAAAGCCCCTACCAGGCTCACCGGGTGCAGGATCATCCGGTGTTCCAGGTCAATGACCGCGACGAGAGCGAAATAGATCAACCAGACAATGCTCCCAACAGAACCCAGGACGATGACAGGAAAAAAGCCCATCAGCACCACCAGGATTGGCAACCCCACCAAAATGACCAGATGACGGATGGAAGGTTTCTCCCCACAGCTATCGCACGCGCGATAAGTCAAGTATGAACGCCAGCCTAAATCAGTCTGGCAGGTTGGGCACTGAAGTGAAGTGAATTTCCGGTAAATGGGTAAAACATCGCTGAGATAATTCACTAACCAGGCCCCGGCAATCCCCATTATCAGGTAGAGCAGGAAATCTATCATGCAGGTATTATAATGGATACCATCATCCTTGAACCTCAAAAGCAGCTATGACACTTCCAATCATCGCCCTGTTATCAGATTTCGGAATTACCGATCCCTATGTGGGGATAATGAAAGGTGTGATCAGCACTATCGCCCCCGGAGCGCCCCTGATCGATCTCACCCACCTGATTTCCCCGGGAGATATCCAGCAGGGAGCTTATTACCTCTGGCAGTCCAGCCGGGATTTTCCACCCGGGACTGTCTTCCTGGCCGTAGTTGACCCCGGCGTAGGAACGAACCGGAGAGGAGTCTATCTGCAGCGGGGGGAGCAAATATTCATCGGACCGGACAACGGCCTGTTCAGCTACCTGGAGTATAAGAATCAGGTCCGCGCCTGGGAGCTGACCAACCTGGAATACCAGCTCCATAACCCTTCCAGCACCTTCCACGGCAGAGACATATTCGCCCCGGCTGCCGCCCATGCGGTAAATGGAGCTCAAGGGGCAGAATTTGGAAAAGCGTTAGATGACCTTGTCAAGCTTCCCCAGCCAACCCTGCACAGAACGGGAAAATCTCTGCGTGGAGAAATCATCAGCACGGACAGGTTCGGAAACCTGATCACATCGCTGGGCTCTTTCCAGAGGGTTGGATCAGAACTGCATTTTCAGTCCTGGCAAAGCGAGGAGACTTTCTCGGTACCTGGTGGATCAGCTTTCTCTATCGAGATCGAAAACCACCATATGCCGTTAGCCGCCACTTTTGCTGACACAGCAGACAATCAATGTGCCGGGATAATTGGCAGCACAGGCCTGCTGGAAGTCGTCGCCAATCAAAAGTCGGCCGCAGATATTCTAAACCTCAGCCGCGGATCCCAGGTTACTCTTTCCTGGACTTGAGAAATGCTGGCCTGGCACAACACCGAAGATATGGTAAAAATAAGGTCGGTTCAGCGGGCTTAGAAAGGATTAAACCATGGACAGATTCATCATCCAGGGCGGCATTCCCCTGCAAGGGGAGGTCACCCCTTCTGGAAACAAGAATGCTGCCCTGCCAATGCTGGCAGCCTGCATTCTCACTAATGAACCGGTCATTCTTCACAACCTGCCTGAGATTAGCGACGTTCGAACGATGCGGGAGCTGCTGGCATGCATCGGTGTGGAAGTGACCCAGCTGGCCGACCATTCCTGGAAGCTGCAAGCCGGGGATATCCACAGTTCAAACCTGGACCCAGAACTCTGCACAAGAATACGGGCCTCGGTGCTGCTGGCAGGGCCTCTTATCGCCAGGGCAGGCAGCCTCAAGCTTCCTCCTCCCGGAGGAGATGTGATTGGACGGCGGCGTCTTGATACCCATATTTTGGCCTTAGAAGCCCTGGGCGCAACAATCTCCTACCAGAAAGACAGCAAGCTGTTTGAATTTTCCGCTAGAAAGCTGCAGGGGGCTGAAATCCTGCTGGACGAGGCCAGTGTCACTGCCACTGAGAATGCCGTTATGGCAGCTGTGACCGCTGAAGGGACCACGATCATCCGCAATGCCGCGTCCGAACCCCATGTCCAGGAATTATGTCTGATGCTCAATTCCCTGGGAGCCAGAATAACTCAAATTGGCTCCAACACCCTCCACATCCAGGGTGTGACAGAGCTGGGAGGAGGCGAATTCACTGTCGGCCCTGATTACCTGGAAGTGATCAGTTTTGTGGGCGCCGCCGCCGTCACCGGAGGCGAAATCACCATCCGGAAAGCTGGACTGGAATACCTATCCATGATCGAGCAGGTATTTTCTAGACTGGGTATTTCCTGGAACATACGGGGCGAGGACCTGTTCGTACCCGCCCAGCAGGAAAGGATCATCAAGCCTGACTTCAGGGGAGGTATTCCAGAAATCAGCGTGATGCCCTGGCCTGCTTTCCCTTCTGACCTGATGAGCATCGCCATCGTGGTAGCCACTCAGTCAAAAGGCAATGTGCTTTTCCACGATTGGATGTATGAGGGCCGGATGTACTTTACGGATAAATTATCCAGCATGGGGGCCCAGATCGTTCTCTGCGATCCCCACCGCTGCATAGTCAATGGCCCCACTGATCTATACTCCGGAACTGTGGACAGCCCTGACATCAGAGCCGGGCTTGCTCTGGTTCTGGCTGCACTCGCGGCCGAAGGGCAGTCCGAGATCAGGAATATCGCCCAGATCGATCGCGGCTATGAACGCATTGACGAAAAGCTTCGCTCTCTGGGGGCGAAGATCACCAGGGAAAGTTGAGCATGTCACTTCGCGATGAAATTCTGGAGCAGCCCGCACTGCTCAACAATCTGATCACCAGCAGGATGGATTTCTTCCGCAGCCTGGCTGCTGAAATAACCCGTCCGGAGGCGATCTTTATCGCTGCCCGGGGAACGTCAGATAACGCCGCCCGCTATGCCAAATACGTTTGGGGTGTTAAGAACCGCATCCCTGTCGCCCTGGCTGCGCCTTCCCTGTTCAGCGTTTACGGCAAACCACCCCAGCTGTCGGGGATGCTGGTCGTTGGTATCAGCCAATCCGGTGAATCCCCCGATCTGCTGGCGGTTCTCCAGGAGGCCAACCACCAGGGCTGCACTACCCTGGCGATCACCAACCAGCCGGAATCGCCCCTGGCAGCGGAAGCGGATTACCTGATCGATATCCAGATGGGGCCCGAACGTTCTGTCGCAGCCACCAAGACCTATACCGGACAGCTGGCAGCCATTGCCATGCTTTCTGCCGCCTGGGCTGAAGAAGAGGAAAACGCCCAGCAGCTCAGGGACATCCCCGGAATGATCTCCCAGGTTCTCGAACAGGAAGGTCATATCCAGGGTTATGCCACCCGCTACCGTTATATGGATCAGTGCGTGGTCCTGGGTCGGGGGTATAACTACGCCACAGCCTATGAATGGTCTTTGAAAATGAAAGAGCTGGCTTACGTAGTAGCCCAGCCCTATTCCTCAGCCGATTTCCAGCACGGACCAATTGCCCTGGTATCGAGCGGTTTTCCGGTTTTCGCGGTCGCCCCCTCGGGACAGGTATTCAAAGAACTCGCCCAGCTGGTCTCGCAGTTGAAGGAGGATCACCGGGCGGATATATTCCTCATCACTGACCACACTGAACTGCTGAAACAGGCAGATTGTCCGTTGCTGCTTCCCGGGTCAATTCCCGAATGGCTTTCCCCACTGGTCACCATTGTCCCAGCTCAGCTGTTCAGTTATCATCTGACCATCATTAAGGGTTATCAGCCTGACGCCCCACGCGGTTTGTCAAAAATAACACTCACCCGCTGAGGCGGGGCAGTCAGCAAACCCACCTAGCAGCGAGACAGGAGCCAATGTTTAATCTCAGCCACCACATCCAGCAAATACAGAGCTCCCCCACCCTGGCTCTCAATGAAACCGCCCGCCAGCTTCATGCCAGCGGCGCAGCCGTGATCAATCTCGGAATTGGCGAACCGCTCAATCCCTGTCCAGAAGCCGCTATCAGGATGGCGCGCGCAAAGCTTGAATCCGGGCAGGTAAAATACAGTCCGGTCAGCGGGGACAGCACATTTAAAGAGGCTGTCCAGAAATACACCGTCGACCTCTACGGACGGACGCCCAAGCTTGAGAACATCACGGTCACGGTTGGTGCCAAACAGGCTCTTTTCAACCTGTTCCAGGTACTCCTCGATCCAGGAGACGAGGTGCTGATATTCACCCCTTACTGGGTCAGCTATCCTGAAATGATCAAACTGGCCAGAGGGGTGCCGGTCAAAGTGGCCACGAACGAAGCCTTTATCCCGGACATGGAATCAATCCTGGAAGCCATCACGGGCAAAACCAAAGCCATTCTGCTCAACTCGCCTAATAATCCCTCAGCTGCTATCTATCCCCCCGAACTGGTAGCCGCTCTGGTAGACCTGTGCGAATCCAGAAAAATATACCTGATCATGGATGATATCTACAACCAGCTGGTCTTTGAGCCAGGAGAATGGGTTCCCGGATATGTGTTCACTTCCCATCCTATTAACAAATCGCATCTCGTGGTAGTCAACGGCATATCAAAAACATATGGCATGACCGGCTTTCGGATCGGTTGGGCAATTGGCGCGACGCCGGTCATCAGGGCAATGAATAAGATCCAGAGCCATTCCACTTCCGGAGTATCCATCCTCCTCCAAGAAGCCGCCCTGGGAGCTCTTACCGGCGGAGCGGAGACCGTCCGGGAATTGCAGACGCTCATCCGCACCAACCGGGATATCCTGGTCAGGGAGCTCAGAAAAATCAAGGGGCTGAGAATCCAGGAGCCAGCCGGGACATTCTATTGTTTCCCGGACCTCCAGGAAATATCCGGGGATTCGGAAAAGCTGGCGAACTTGCTGCTCGAGAAAGCCTATGTGGCGACAGTACCCGGGTCCGCCTTCGGCGCAGATGGTTTCCTGCGTTTGAGCTACGCCGGCTCAACTGAGGAGATCATTGAAGGCGCTGCCAGGATCCGCTGGGCTCTGGACCCGGATTCACCACCTGACATCGTCATAGCTGGAGAAACACATCGGCGCACATGGGAGATAGACAGATTATGAACCCTGCAATTGACTCACCCGCTGAGAAGCAGGCTGAAACCAGGAAGAGTGCTTTCGGCCTGGATTATCTGGGTTTATCCGGATTCAGAAAAGCGTATTGGAATTTGTCCATCGACGATTACTACCGGGAAGCTCTGTACCGCAAAGAGGGAGTGAAATCCGCCCACGGCGCCCTGGTGGTCCTTTCCGGGGAGAGAACGGCCAGATCGGCGAACGATAAGTTCATCGTCCGGGAAAGCGGCTCAGAAAATGACATTTCCTGGGGAGAATACAACGTTCCCTACGACGCGGAGGATTTCGAGAGGGTCTTTGCCAGACTACGGGAGTTCCTGGTAGGCAAGGATCTCTTCATTCAGGACGGCATTGCGGGAGCGAGTCCCGCCCACCAAATTCCGGTCAGGGTGATCTCAACCTGGGCCTGGCATGGGCTGTTCACCAGGAATATGTTCATCACTGAAGAAGAGGTTATAGGTAAAGACGACTTCCGTCCGGGATTCACTGTGATTTCCGTCCCGGAGTTCAAAGGGGACCCCCTATCCGAACACCTCAACAGTGAGACCCTGATCCTGATCAATTTCGCTAAACGCCTGGTGCTGATCGGCAGTACAGGTTACGGGGGAGAGATCAAGAAGTCGATCTTCACCGCCCTTAATTATTATCTGCCCAAGAAAAGCATTCTGACCATGCACTGCTCTGCCAACGTTGGGGAGGCCGGGGATACAGCGCTGTTCTTTGGGTTGTCCGGCACTGGAAAGACCACACTCTCCGCCGATCCAGCCAGGAAACTGATCGGGGACGACGAACATGGCTGGGACGAGGAAGGGGTCTTCAATTTTGAGGATGGCTCCTATGCCAAAGTGATTGACCTGTCGGCTGAGGCCGAGCCTGACATCTACCGGAACACCCGGACCTATGGAACCATCCTGGAAAACGTCATCCTGGATCTAGGATCAGGTGAAGCGGACCTGTTTGATGCATCCATCACCAAGAACACCCGGGCATCCTATCCGCTTACTTTCATCCCCTATGCGCTGCCTTCCAAACGGGGAGGCCACCCCCGCAACATCATTTTCCTGACCTTTGACGCTAACGGCGTTTTACCGCCCGTGTCGCGGCTGTCACACGACCAGGCTCTCTACCATTTCATCTCCGGCTATACCTCCAAAGTGGGCGGCACGGAAGCTGGTGTAGGTGAAGCGCCGGAGCTCACCTTCAGTGCATGTTTTGGGGCGCCTTTCATGGTTTTCCATCCCGCCTATTATGCTCAGCTGTTAAAAGAGAATCTCCAGAAGTATGCTGTGAAAACCTGGCTGATCAACACCGGGCTGGTGGGAGGTCCGGCAGGGGTCGGTTCCCGGATCAGCATCCGCCACACCAGGGCCATCCTGGCGGCCGTGCTGAATGGCCAGCTCGAGGACGTCTCCTACTCCCCAGATCCCTGGTTCGGGTTTGAGATACCTCACTCGTGCCCGGGCGTGCCAGAAGGCATTCTTAACCCGGCGGCGTCCTGGGATGATCAGGAAGCTTATGAGAGATCGATCTCCGACCTGGTTTCCAAATTCAAAGAGAATATCAAGAAATACGCCGATTCAACACCCCCAGAGGTACTGGGAGCAGGGCCCAGTTAATCGCTCAGTAGAACGGCCAGAGGCAGCCCAGCTTCAGCCCAGGTGGTCATCAACGATGTAGCCCTTGAACCTGGATAGTAAACGAACTGGCAGTTTGCCTTTGATGTGAACCCCCTCATACTGGTTGGCAATCGATTCAACCTGGCCTTCTTCATGGAAGAGGGAGATCAACCCCCCCTGATTGTAAGGCACCTCAACTGAAACTGGCTGATAGGACTCATAGAGCTTCTGCTTAACAGTTTCCAGGAGAACATCGATCCCATCTCCCCGCAAGGCTGAAATCGCTACTGCTCCCGGGAAAGCCCCCAGAGCATCCTGGGCTTTTTGGGGGTTGTCAAGGCGATCGATTTTATTCAAGACAGGGATCGCGGGAATATCATCCGCCTCTATATCCTTTAATGTGGCATGCACGGCCTCCGCCTGGGCCATGGCATGGGGATGGGTTATGTCCACCACATGCAGCAGCAAGTCAGCCTCAGCTATCTCCTCCAGCGTTGCCCGGAAGGCTGCGACCAGTGTGGTGGGCAGTTTCTGGATAAAACCCACGGTATCAGTGATTAGGATCTGCTGCCCGTCCGGAAGCTCAACCCGGCGGGTTGTTGGATCCAGGGTAGCGAACAGCTGATTCGCCACATAGACCCGGGCGTTCGCCAGCCGATTGATCAGAGTTGATTTCCCGGCATTTGTATAGCCCACCAGGGAGACAACCGGAATGTTGGTTTCCTTCCGGCGACTTCGATGACGCTGGCGATGGGCCCGGACTTTTTCCAGTTCTCCCTTTAGATGGCTTATCCGCCGTCGGATATCCCGGCGGTCCACTTCAAGCTGAGTCTCTCCAGGACCGCGCAGGCCAACGCCGGCCGTGCCGCCGGTCCGCCCTCCCCCCCCGCCCGCCTGGCGGACAAGATGTGTCCAGGCCCTCGTCAGCCGCGGAAGTCGGTACTCATACTGGGCCAGTTCGACCTGCAGTGCTCCTTCTCGCGTGTTGGCATGCTGGGCAAAGATATCCAGTATCAAAGCCGTCCGGTCAATGATCCTGATATCCCGGCCGATGATCTCCTCCAGCTCGCGCTGATGACGGGGGGAGAGCTCATCATCGAACAGAATCACATCAGCCAGCAATTCCTCTGCCAGGTTCTTCACTTCCCTGACTTTACCTGACCCTATGAAAGTTTTCGGGTCAGGACGATTCAGCTTCTGAGTGATCTGCCCAACAACCTCAAAACCCGCTGTATCAGCGAGACGCTTCAGCTCGGACAGGGAATTTTCCAGAGAAAGGAATCTCTTTTCGTCCAGCAGTTCGACCCCCACCATCAGAGCCCGGTCGATTTTCAAGATTTCGGTTGGTTTGCTATCTTTCATAAATCACAGCCAAACTTATATTAATCCTCTGAATCAAAATCAATTATCCAGTTTTCCAGAGTCTCTCCAACTGCTTTCAAGCTGGCGGGGCTGACTTTGTCCCCGGTATCTGAAGTCGTATGCCAGTAAGGATAATCAAAATCGATGATATCCACCGCAGGGATACCTGCCTCCAGGAAAGGGGTGTGATCATCCAGCATGGAGTGCCTCTCCTCAGGGATGAAAACATCCCCGTATCCCAGGGACGCAGCCATTCGCCAGATCTCTTCCCTAAGTGCAGGATCGGAATTCCGCTCGTAGTAAATTTGCAGATCCGCATCCCCGATCATATCCACGATAACGACCACAGCAGGCAGCACCTTCGCGTCCCTGACATACGCTTGGGACCCCAAAATCCAATCCCAATCAGCGATCCCGCCATTATCTTCTGCATCGAAAAATACCAGCTTTATATTTTGGTTTGCCTTGGCAGGTAGTATCCGGGCTAACTCAAGTAATACTGCTACCCCGGAAGCACCATCGTTCGCGCCTGGCATAGGCTCCCCTCTCAATGATTGGTCGGGGTCTTGATCTGCGTAGATGCGAGAATCGTAATGAGCCCCAACGAGAATGTAATTTTCCGCTCCCCCTCTGCTGGCAATGATATTGCGAACGCTCTTGTTATTGATCTCGGTCCTTTCCCCGTCCACCTGCCAGCCAGCCCCTTTCAGTTCACTCTCGATCCAGCTAACGACCTGGTCATGGCCCTCCGTCCCGGGAATCCTTGGTCCCAGGGAAAGCTGGTAAAGCACATCCTGATAAGCACGCTGTCCCTGGAACTCAGGTACCTTCTCTCCCTGCTGAACACCAATCTTAAGACAACCTGATAAAAATAAAAAAGCGAGCAAAGAAGTTAATGACACTTTGAGGGGATTTCTAAAAATGCCTATACGCAATTTCTATCCTTCGCTGATCTCTTTACCAACGACCAGCTTTTCTTTTACATTCTACCACTCCCCTTTTTCCCCAGCTCGCCTACACTACCCTGCATCCTTCCGGTATAGATATTGCATCTCGTTTGGCACACATCTTGCAACTTTACAACAACAACGTTATACTTTTATAGGAGGAAGTCATGTTCCAGATCCAGAATCAAGAGCTGCGGCCTCAGGTTACCGCCCATTTAGCCCAAACCATGGCCCTGCTGCAAATGCCAGCCACTGAGATCCGCCAGAAGATCCGCACGGAGTTGGCCAACAACCCTGCCCTGGAAATTGTGGAGGATCGACGCTGTCCCAGCTGTGGGAGAATTCTGTCCACGCCCGGACCCTGCCCGGTTTGCAGCCAGCCCTTTGATACCCAGTTGGACGAACCCATTGTCTTCATTTCATCTCCAGATGACTTCCCGGCACCTTACAACCGCTCAAGCAGCTCAACGGGCTCCCCACACGAAATTTCCTACGATAACCTCGCCCCAGCAGTGGAAGATCTCCCGGCTTTCGTCCTGCGGCAGATCGCCCCTGAGATCGCCGAGGATGAAAGGCTGATTGCAGCCCATATTCTCAATAATCTCAACGAGGATGGCCTGCTGGAGATTCCCCTGGAAGAAATCAGCCAGTTCTATCATGTCCCGCTTTCCCGCGTCAGCCGGGTTGCCAACATCATCAAACACGCCGAACCCACCGGCGTCGGGGCCTCATCACCCCAGGAAGCTCTCCTGATCCAGCTTGACCTCCTGCGGGAGGACACCCGGGTCCCCTATCTTGCCGAAGAAGCGATCCGCAGCGGCTTGAAAGACCTCAGCAAACACAGCTACCGCAATCTTGCCAAAACCCTCAACACCTCCCTTGAACAAGCCGAGGAGATCGCCGAATTCATCCGCGCCAACCTCAACCCTTACCCCGGCAGGTCTTTCTGGGGCGACCACCGCCAGCCGACCGAGAAGGGAGTCCAGGCTTATCATCAGCCAGACATCATCCTCAAGGAAATCGAGAACTCGCCCAACCGGCGGATCATGGTAGAGATCATCAGTCCCTTCCGGGGTTCCCTGCGGGTCAACCCGCTGTTTAAAAGGGCCCAGAAGCAAGCGCCGGAAGATAAAAGTGAAGCCTGGGCCAAGGATATCGAAAGCGCTTCCCTGCTGATCAAGTGTCTCCAGCAGCGCAACCACACCATGGAACAGCTGATGACAGAGATCGTTAAAGAGCAGCGCGATTATATACTCAGCGGCGACCCGGCGCTGCTGCGCCCCCAGACCCAGGCCGAGATGGCTGAAACACTAGAGGTCCACGAATCGACGATCTCGAGGGCGGTTTCAGATAAATCGGTCCAGCTGCCCAACAGGAAGATCATCCCGCTGCAGCAGTTCTTCGATCGCAGCCTGCCTGTCAGGACCACCCTGCTGCGTCTCGTCGAAAACGAGAACACCCCGCTGACCGACACCGAACTTGCCGAGGAACTGTCCCAGGCCGGGTATAATATAGCCCGGAGAACAGTGGCAAAATACCGGGCGATGGAAGGGATTCTATCTTCCCGACTGCGCCAGAAAGTATAGAGGTTAAAGGATCTTTTGATACAAAATGCTTCCAGAACCGGCAAAGATATCGATCTGCTTGCCCCCGAGGTAAGCCAACTCCTGGACATCTCACCGGATCCATCTCTCCTGGCAGGCAATCCCGACCTGGAAATCCTGGCGGTTAATGCCTCCATGGCAGAATTGTCTGGTTTCACCAGGGACGAACTCCTGGGTCTCGATCTGGAATCTCTGCTGCCTGGTATCCAACAAATCCGGGATAATCAAACCCGCTATCTGGAGCTTCACAGCCTGCAGGGCCAGAATCTTGACCTGGTGAACAGGCGCAAACAAAAGATCCCCGTTCACATTCAAGCCAAAACGCTGGGAAAAAACCGCCGCTACTCCGTTTATACATTCCTGACTCCCTCCAAATCCCCAGCATCCTCTTCCCGGGACCAGGAATCACCCTTTTATCAGAACCTGCTGGCATTGATCGAGATCTTTTATCAAAGCACACTCGAAGAGGCCCTTGAAATCATCCTCCAGGCAGGAAAAGAGATGCTGTCTGCGGAATCTCTGGGAATCTACAAGATCGACTCCAATCACCCCCAGTTGAAAGCCGTGATACTTGACAACCCTTCCAGTTTTTTGCCGCCCACCATCTCTACCACCGATTTCTTTTCCTATTACAAGGATTGCCAGTTTTCACCTCCTTATAAACCTCCCCTCTCCCCGCTGATGGAGCGGGCCGCCCAGATGGGCTCTTCCTTTGTGATCTCCGCCCCCCTGGACGACAGCAATGCTATCAGCGGACTGATCGTCGCTATGGGCCCCAAGAACGAGCCAGCCCCCGCCAGAAACACATCCGTAGCCACTATCAAGCTGCTGGTTGCAGCGACCGAGGGAGTGTTCAATAATTTCATTCTCAAATCCAATCTCAACGACCGCCTGACAAAAACCTCCCTGAAAAAAGCCATCGGCGACACTATCAACAAGTACATGCCCGAAGGCATTCTTTATCTCGGCACCGACCTGCTGATCCAGCAGGTGAACCCTTCTGCGGAACAGATCCTGGGCTATGCAGAGCAGGAAATCATCAACCGCCACATCGACGACGTCATTATTGGAACAGACAGGTTGACGCCCGCTCTTCAGGACGCGCTCGACAATATCCCTACTCACGATCTGGGGCAGCTGGAAATCCACCACCGGGACGGCAGTGTATTTCCCGCTCTCATTAAAACCTTCCCGGTCTCCAGTCCCGAAACGAACGAAGTCCAGGGCATACTGATCTTCGTCCAGGACATCAGTAAGGAAGAAAAGGTCCGCATTCAGACCCAGCAACTGGAGCGCCGTGCTCTGGTGGGGCAGATGAACGCCATTTTTGCCCACGAGATCCGCAACCCTATCAACAACATCACTACCGGGATTCAGCTGTTGGATAAGATCCTTCCCCAGGACTTCAAGCAGCGAGATGTGCTGAAAGGAATCAATGATGATTGCGACCGGCTGACTCACATCGTTGATACCGTGCTGACCTTCTCCAAATCCCAGAGCTACCACCGCACCCCACTGGACCTTCCGGCCCTGATCGAACGCATTCTCAATCGCTGGGTTCCCCGTATGACCCGGACTTCTGTCTCGCACGTTCTCAAAGTAGAGCCCGATCTTCCCCTGGTTCCGGGAGATGACAGGGCCCTTGGCCAGGTATTCAACAATCTGATCAGCAACGCCGTCCGGGCAATGGAAGAAACCGGCGGTGGAGTTCTGTCCGTCCGGATGAAGAAGATCCAGAAGGAATCCGGAGCGCCGGGTGTCCAGATCGATGTGCTGGACACCGGTCCGGGCATCCCTCCCGAAGTCCAGGAAAGGATCTTTGAACCCTTTTTCACCACCAAACCTGACGGGACTGGGCTGGGACTGTCTATCACCAAACAGATCATCACCATGCATGAGGGTACAATTACCCTTGAACCACTTCCGGAAGGAACATCATTCCAGATTATCCTTCCAGTGATTAACCAGGAGGAATCCGGGGAATGACAGCAACCATCCTGCTCGTTGACGATGAAAAGAACGCCCGCAACAACATCGGGAGCTACCTGGAATCAGAGGGCTACGAAGTTCTGCTGGCCGCTGACCTGAAGACCGCCCGCAAGCATCTTGCCGCCCAGGAAGCCGATATCGTCCTTCTTGACGTCCAGCTGCCTGATGGATACGGGCCGGACTTGCTGGCAGAGACCGCCCAGCTTCCCTTCCGGCCACCGATCATCATGATCACTGCCCATGGGAAGATCGAAATGGCGGTTGAGGCCATGAAAAACGGAGCCCATGACTTCATCCAGAAACCCATCAAATTCGACCGGCTCGAACAGAGCATCAAGCGGGCCGAGGACATTGTGGAAATGAGGGAGGAGCTGGCTCATTTCCGGCGCTCCCAGCAGGAAGTGCTGGATTCCATCGTCATCAATTCCGAGGTGATGAAGAATGTATTCACTGAAGCTCAGCGCGCAGCCAGACATTCTACTTCGATATTGATCTCAGGGGAAACCGGTACCGGAAAAGAAGTGCTTGCCAGGGCAATCCACCGCATGGGGCCGCGCAGCGACAAACCCTTTATCGACATCAACTGCGCCGCAGTGCAAAACACCATGCTCGAATCGGAGCTGTTTGGATATGAAGCCGGCGCGTTTACAGGAGCCCAGAAACGCAAACGAGGGCTGATGGAAGTGGCTGACGAGGGCATCCTCTTTCTTGACGAGATCTCCTCCATGTCGCCGGATATGCAGGCAAAGATCCTCAGAGCCTTGGAAGAGCGTTCGTTCAGACGCGTTGGCAGCACCACCTCCATCCAGATCGACGTCCAGATCCTGGCAGCTTCGAACAAGAACCTGCCTGAGCTGATCGAAAAAAATGTTTTCCGGGAAGATCTTTACTATCGCTTGAAGGTCATCAACATCGAAATCCCCCCGCTCAGGGACCACCCCGAGGACATCCCCGGCCTGGCAGGTCATTTTATCAAGACCAACAACCCCAAAATGGGTCTGAATATCGAGAACATGACCCCGGCGGCTCTGGAGCTGTTGAAAAAATATTCCTGGCCTGGTAATATACGCGAATTACGGAACGTCATTGAAAGAGCAATGATTTTCTGCGATGAAGCGACCATAGACGTCAACCACCTGCCCGTAGAAATAAAAGGCTCCTGACAGCAGCAATATTACAGGTAATCCCTATGAAGAGATCCACCCAGCTTTTGCTCCTCTTGACAATCGCCTTTATGATCATAGCGAAACCTACCCCTGTCCTCGCAGAAGGCATCGGAGAGGATTCCCGGCCGCTTTGCCCACCCGATCTGTATTTCGACCCCAGCCAGGACTGCAACCCCTACGGTCCCACGGCTTATCTGCTGGAGATGGCTGAAAAAGGGATCACTTTCCCGGAAACCCCCCTGCCCATCCAGGCGCCAGATCCCGAATTATCGGAAGTGGAATTCAAATATGCCTATGTGATGTCTGATCGGGCACCAATCTACCGGACCCTGAACGATGCGGCCAACAGAAACAAGGAAAAAGTCGTTCGCTGGATCACACCCGGCTTCAACTACGTTTCCATATCCAAAACCGAATACCTGAAAGGGAAATATTTCTATTACACGGATGTGGGCTGGATGTCAGCCGATGATCTGATGGTCACCCCGGTTCCCACCTTCCAGGGTGTGGAGTTCACCGAAACGCCGGATCATGATTTCGGATGGGTGCTCTCCCAGTTTTCGCCTCAGGGTCGGGCTGAAACCAAACGCACCCCCGGCTACGAACAGGACGATTATACCGGCATCTATCTGAACCACCTGCAGCTGGTACAGATCTATGACACTGTCAAAGTCGGGAAATGGGATTGGTACCTGGTTGGTCCTGATGAATGGTTGATCCAGACCGCTGTCGCCAAGGTTTCTCCTCACGCCAGCCCACCAGAAGGCCTGAATTGGAGCCGCTGGATCGAGATCAACCTTTATGAGCAGACCCTGGCAGTATACGAGAACAACCAGCTGGTGTTTGCCACGCTGGTCGCTACCGGTTCCGCCCCATTCTACACCTATCCGGGCATCTTCAAGATCTTTGAAAAGGAAGACCTCACCCGCATGCGCTGGCTGACCGACCCAGCCCATGCCTACAACCTGGAAAACGTACCCTGGACGATGTACTTCGATGAAAGCCGGGCCTTACATGGGGCCTACTGGCGAGCCAGTCTTGGCTATCCCCAGTCCCACGGCTGCGTGAACCTTTCTGTGGGTGATGCCCACTGGCTTTACAATTGGGCGGATATCGGCGACCGGGTATATGTTTACGATCCTACCGGAAAGACCCCCTTGTCAGAATCCGATCGCTGAGATCTATCGCCTAAAACCAAGAAGCGAGGCAGCTGCCTCGCTTCTTTAGTTTTTTTTTGATGTGAATAACTCTTTTTAATATCAATATTCAAGAATATGTTAGGGGATATTATCCAGGATATTGCTGTACACGCCGGCTAGATCCGTACCGTATATCGACAGAACAATGATCAGAGCCAGCGCTACCAGCAACAGGATCAGGGAATATTCAACCAATCCCTGACCAGTTTCCTCAATCATTTCAAACCTCCTCATCAACACGAATGCCAAACCCCTTGAGGTAGCTCCCTTCCGGGAAACTCAAGTTGACAGAGTGGTCCGCGCTTTGTCCCATATGTAGCTGTATTCTAGCATTAACTTCAGCATCCCGGGCAGCCCCTGACAAAATTCTAAGGAAGAACTCCCGGCTGATCCCACCAGAACAGGAGAAAGTCGCCAGCATCCCGCCTGGGTTGAGCAGTTTGAATGCCAGCAAATTGATATCCTTATATCCCCTGGCGGCCCGCTGGGCGAGGGAAGCAGTGGGCGCGAACTTAGGAGGATCCAGGATAATCACGTCGAATCTCCTTCCTCGATCGCGGAATTTCCGCAGGACATTGAAAACATCTCCCCGTTCCAGTTCTACATTATCCTGGTCCAGCTGATTGGCCTGGAGATGCCTTTCCGCCAGGGTAAGGGCATCCGCAGATTCGTCCACCAGGGTCACCGCTCTGGCACCTGCCCGCAGCGCTTGCATGGAAAACCCTCCCGTATAGCAGAAGCAATCCAGCACGCTTTTACCCTCACACAGCTGTCCCACCAGGAGTCGATTGGTGCGCTGATCCAGATAAGCTCCTGTTTTATGCCCCCGGCGAATGTCGATCCAGTAACTCAGACCACCATCCTCGATCTTCAGGTATTCCTCTGGGATCTGCCCAAGAAGCACCCCCTGGCTTGGTTCCAGGCCTTCAAGTTTGCGAACTTCCACATCGGAACGCTCATAGACGCCCCTAGCTCCGGTGATCCCGGCCAGTAAGTGAACGATATCGCCTTTCCAGGCCTCTGCCCCTGCACTGAGGAGCTGTAAAACCAGATAATCGCCATACTGGTCAGCGATCAGCCCGGGAATCCCATCAGATTCAGCATGAACCAGCCTGCGCAGGGGATAACGCCAGCCGATCTGGTTCCGGTAAGCGAGCGATCGTTGGATTCGGGTCCGCAGGAAATCGACATTGATTTCCTGGTCTTCTTCCCAGCTCCAGATTCTGGCCCTGATCTGGGAAGCCGGGCTGTAGGCTCCCCAAGCCAGGAAATCCCCCCGCTGGTCCACTATCAGCACCGTATCACCTGGCCCGGGATCTCCCTCCACATCCCGGACGGCTCCGGAAAATATCCAGGGATGGCGTTTGAGCACTGGTTTTTCACGCCCGGATCTCAGGATCAACCTGGCTTCTTTTTTCAAGCTTCCCCTCTGTTATCAGGTATTTTAGACGCCAGCAATTCTTTCAGTTCTCTTTCGTTGAGGATTGGCACGCCCAGCTCTTGAGCCCGGGTGAATTTTGACCCCGGATCCTCTCCGGCAACCACGTAGTCGGTCTTTGCACTCACCGAACCCGTTACCCGGGCTCCCAGAGATTGGAGTTTATCCTTGAGCTCTGAGCGGGAATACCCCTCCAGTTTACCGGTCAGGACGAATATCATCCCCTCCAAGGGTTTGGCAATCCCCTCATCACGGTGCTCCTGAACCGGCCAAACCCCGGATTCCTTCAAGGAAGCCAGTATTCTCTGGTTGCTGTCCCGCTGGAACCAGTCCATAATTGCCTGAGCGATATTGGGGCCGATGCCCGGGATGTCTTCCAGGTCGGGCAGGGTGACCTTACCGAGCGCGTCCAAACTGCCGAAATGGTCCGCTAATACGGCCGCTACCACCTCTCCTACTCCCCGGATCCCCAGCGCTGTGATCAGTCTGGCCAGGGGCTGAACTTTTGAATCCTCGATGGCCTGCAGCAGATTCTCGGCCTTTTTCTCCGCAAAACCCTCCAGCTGTAACAGGTCTTCCATCTGAAGCCGGTAGAGATCGCTAAAATCGTTTACCAGGCCCGCCCTAACTAGCTGCTCGACGATCTTGATCCCCAGTCCGACTATATCCATAGCCTCCCGGGAGGCAAAATGCTCGACGTTCCTGATCAACTGGGCTTCACAACCAGCATTGACGCAATACCAGGCCACTTCCCCTTCGATGTGCTCCACCGGTTCCCCGCAAACCGGGCAGTATTCCGGTGGGGAATAAATCTGCTCCTGTCCGGTGCGCACATCCTTGACCGGACCCATCACGTAGGGAATGACCTCCCCAGCCCTTTTGATCATCACCCGGTCGCCAATGCGGATATCCTTTTCAGCGATGAAATCGAAATTATGCAGAGTGGCCTGGCGGACGGTCACGCCACCGATCTCCACGGGGGTCAGGACCGCATAGGGAGTGAGCACCCCGGTTCGCCCCACGTTGGTCTTGATATCTTCCAGCGTGGTCGTGACTACCTGAGCCGGGAATTTGTAAGCGATCGCTCCCCGGGGAGCTTTCCCAACCACGCCCAGATCAGCGGCCAGTGCCAGGTCATTGATCTTGATGACCACGCCATCGATCTCATAA
>JANTFT010000021.1 GCA_024763275.1 Anaerolineales bacterium
CCGATTTAAAGGCAAACTGTATACTGGTGGGGTCTTCCGGATTGCGGCGGACCCAGGCCAGGTCCGGGTCTTCTCCCTGCCCACTGTCGAATACCACCCGGTCAAAACCGTCTCCCCACTGGTCTTCCGGCAGGTCATCGGAGAGCTGGGGATTGTCACCGCCTACATCATTATTGGAATCCTCCCGGACAACCACTCCAGCAACAGTCCAGTCCACTTCAGTAGGAAGCGGGGCCTGCACCAGGAAATCCCCCCGGCCGTCAATGTCCAGGTCCAGTTCAATGCCATAAAGCGCGGCGGCGCTCTCCGGAAGGTCCTCGGCCAGGTACACGTCAAGGTAGATCCAGGGGGGAGCGGCATCCAGATTGGCTAGGATGATATCCAGGTAGCCGCGGTATTCAGCCATTTCCACAGTGAAAGGGCGCTCGTAGCGGTTGATTAAGAACTGATCCCCGTAGGTGATGCCCTCATCGGCGTAGTCAATCGAGTTGAAATCAGTCACATAAGAGTTGAAAGCCTCACCCGGCCCCTCAGGAAGCATAACATGGACGACTTCCGGGGTGGTCTGACTCTCAGACGAGGTTCCGGCACTGGCCTCTTCTGTCTGGCGGGCGCTTTCCACAGATTCTTCCCAGGCCATTTTAGTCTGGGTGGCAGCCACGCTCTGGGCGATATCTGCGTCGACCTCCCCGCCTTTACCGCCGCAGGCAGTAAGCGCAAAGGCCAGGCTGACAAATCCAACCAGGGGCAAAATTCTCTTCATGGGTTTCTCCTCTATTGTTAGTTTTCTTGTCAATATAATTCAACCCGGCGAATCCTAATAATCAAGGAAACCGGAGTAGCAAAATTACGAGGTCCCTTCCGCTGAACATTATAAGACAATATTACAAATTTTAGTTTAGATGATTGCCAGGACCCTGTCAATCAGATTCCTGCTCCCGGGCAGGCGTGGTACACTGAGGACATTGCGATGGAAGATCAATTAAGAAAGAGAGTCATCCGGGTTCTCCAGGCCTGGTACAGGGAGAACGCCCGTCAGCTGCCCTGGCGGGATACCCGGGATCCCTATGCCATCTGGGTCTCCGAAGTCATGCTCCAGCAAACCCGGGTGGAAGCGGTGATCCCTTACTTCCAGTTCTGGTTGGAGCAGTTCCCCACCCTGGAAGATCTGGCAAACGCTGACGAAGACCTGGTCCTTAAGACCTGGGAAGGTTTGGGGTACTACAGCCGGGCCCGCAACCTGCACAAGGCTGCCCGCATCCTCCGCGACCAATACGGTGGCCAGCTGCCCCGGGATCCGGGCACCCTGCAGAGCCTGCCGGGTATTGGCCGCTATACTGCCGGGGCGGTGGCCTCGATCGCCTTCGGTATACCAGCCCCGATCCTGGACGGTAATCTGCGGAGGGTCTTCAGCCGTTTCTTCAACATCACAGATCCCATTCAGACTCCCCATACCGAAAGACTGCTCTGGGAAATAGCCAGCCAGCTGCTGCCTGACACCGAACCAGGTGTCTTCAACCAGGCACTGATGGAGCTGGGCGCGCTGGTATGTACTCCTGCAAACCCTTCCTGCGAGATCTGTCCCCTGGCGGGAGACTGCCAGGCCAATATGCTGGGGAGCCAGAATTCCCTGCCTGTTAGAAAGGAAAAGAGATCCCTTCCCCACTACCAGGTGGCGGCAGCGGTGATCGAATACCAAGGCCGGGTGCTGATCGCCAAACGGCCTTCGAAAGGGTTACTGGGCGGGATGTGGGAGTTCCCGGGCGGCAAACAAGAAGAGAACGAATCCCTCCCAGAAACCCTCCGGCGGGAAATCCTGGAAGAGCTCAGCCTGGAAATTTCAGTCGGGAAGAACCTGGGCAACTACCAGCATGCCTATACGCATTACCGGGTCACCCTGCACGCTTTTCAGTGCCGTCAGCTCAGCGAAGACCTCCAGCTCAACTACCACACCGCCGCAGCCTGGGTCCCAGAAGAGGAGCTGGATAACTAC
Organism: Anaerolineales bacterium; assembly: GCA_024763275.1. GTDB lineage: Bacteria > Chloroflexota > Anaerolineae > Anaerolineales > UBA11858 > B10-G9. The sequence continues at coordinate 1,994 of JANTFT010000021.1, forward strand.
CCGATGGGCAAATTGGATCGTCTGGTCGCTGACCGTCTGCGGGAAGATCGTCTGTCTTTTTGACCTGATACCCCTCTCCGCGCTCCTTCTGGATCATGTGCTGCCCCTCAATTTCCAGCAAAGTTTCTGGTCGATTCCCTCCCATTAACGCTCCATCCGTCTTCCTACCCCCGAAAAATCCCATCTTATTGCTCTCCAAAAACCTGCACTGTACACAATATTGGACGTAACACTTCAAAATAATCAGTGTTATAGGTTGCATGTATCACAAGAAAAACTTGAAGGGCCTGGATATATGAGTGTGTTTTCTGGATCTTTAGACGAGCTCAGAAAGAGCGCCCGGCTGGGCGGCGGCGACCAGCGCGTCCAGCGCCAGCATCAGCAGGGCAAACAAACTGCCCGGGAAAGGATCGACCTGCTGCTGGATCCCGGCACTTTCCAGGAAATAGGTCTTTTTGCTGTTAATTCTCTCCATTCTGCTGGCAACGGTACCGGTAGGGCCTTTGGAGATGGCGTCATCACCGGCAAAGGCAAGATCAATGACCAGCCGGTTTACGTCTTCGCTCAGGACTTCACGGTCAAAGGCGGCTCTGTCGGTAAGGTCCACGGTAGAAAGATCGCCAGGATCATGGATCTGGCCATCCAGAACGGAGCCCCGCTGATCGGCCTGAATGATTCCGGCGGCGCCCGCATCCAGGAAGGGGTTAACTCGCTGGCTGCCTACGGTGAGATCTTTTACCGCAATGTGCAGGCTTCAGGGGTGATTCCCCAGATATCGATCATCCTTGGCCCCTGCGCGGGAGGGGCGGTTTATTCTCCTGCTATCACTGATTTCGTGTTCATGGTCGAAGGAACCTCCCAGATGTTCATCACCGGACCGGAGGTAATCCGGGAGGTCACTCAAGAGGAGATCGAACTGGAATCTCTGGGCGGCGCTGGTATTCACCACACTCACAGTGGAGTAGCCCATTTTTCATATAAGGATGAAGCTCAAGCCTTTGAAGGTGTCCGGCAGCTGCTCTCCTTCCTGCCCGCGAACAACCTGACTCCCCCGCTCAGCATACCAAGTCTTGACCCCACCGATCGGCCCACACCGGAGCTGGAAGACATTGTCCCGGACAAGACTGACGAACCCTATGACATCAAGGAAGTCATCTCGATCCTGGTTGATGGGGGGGAATTCTTCGAGATCCAGAAGGATTACGCCCCCAATATCGTGGTGGGATTCTCACGGTTGAACGGGCAGGTAGTTGGCATAGTGGCCAATCAACCTGACCATCTAGCCGGAGTCCTTGATATCAATGCCTCGGATAAAGCCGCCCGCTTCATCCGTTTTTGCGATAACTTCCACATCCCACTGCTCACTCTGGTCGATACGCCAGGGTTCCTTCCTGGTATCGACCAGGAGCACGAGGGTATCATCCGCCACGGAGCGAAAATGATTTTCGCCTATGCGGAAGCCAGTGTTCCGAAAATAACCTTGATCCTCAGAAAAGCCTACGGCGGCGCGTATATCGTCATGGGCTCCAAACATCTGGCTGGAGACCAGAATTTCGCCTGGCCGGAAGCTGAGATTGCCGTGATGGGTCCCCAGGGCGCGGTCAAGATTCTCCACCGTAAGGAATTAGCCCAAGCAGCTGACCCTCAGGCCCTGCAGAGGGAACTTGCCCAGTCCTACCGGGAAAACCTGGCATCGCCTTTCCTGGCGGCCGGGGAAGGCTATCTGGACGATATCATTGCACCCCTGGAAAGCCGGGCGCGGATCATCCATGCCCTGGAAACATTCCAGAATAAAAGGGTCTCCGTTCCTCAGCGAAAACACGGGAATATCCCTCTCTAGACAGGTGTGAAAATGAAAGTGCTGATTGCCAACCGGGGCGAAATCGCCATCAGAATAATGAGAACCTGCCGTGAACTGGGATTCACCTCGGTGGCCGTGTACTCTGACACCGATCAGAATGCCCTTCACACTCGCTATGCGGATGAGGCGATCCATATCGGCCCTACCAGAGCGGCTGATAGCTACCAGAACATCGGGTCCCTGCTGGAAGCATCCAGCCAGATCGGGGCTGACGCGATTCACCCCGGCTACGGCTTCCTTTCGGAGAACCCTCACTTCGGGAGTGCGGTCGAAGAGGCAGGGATGATCTTCATCGGACCCAGTCCCGAGTCCATGGCTGTCTTCGGGGATAAACTCTCAGCCCGGAAAGCTGCCCGGGAATCCGGCCTGTCGGTCCTGCCCGGGCCAGATCAGCTTCTATCCAAAGACCGTCAGGATCAAGCCATCCCACCCGAGCTGTCATTCCCGGTGCTTGTCAAAGCAGCCGCTGGCGGCGGAGGTAAGGGGATCCGTCTGGCGCGAAACGAGCAGGAACTACAGGAAGTGGTCGGGCTGGCCCAGGAAGAAGCCCTGGCAGCCTTCGGGGACGGCAGCATCTATCTTGAGCCGCTGGTGGTGAAAGCCCGCCACATCGAGGTTCAGATCCTGGGTGACGGCAGAGGTGGTGTGCTGGCTTTCGGGGAAAGAGAATGCTCCATCCAAAGACGGCACCAAAAATTGATCGAGGAAGCGCCCGCTCCCAATCTCTCCCCCGCTGAGCGGGAATACATCACCTGGGCTGCGACAGCACTGGGGAAAGCCACGTCTTACCGCAGCCTGGGCACAGTTGAATTCTTGATGGATGAGGACCGCAGATTCTTCTTTATTGAGGTTAATCCCCGTATCCAGGTAGAACATCCTGTTACCGAAATGGTGACTGGAATTGACCTGATCCGGGAGCAGCTTCTGTTGGCTACCACCGGTGAGCTCCAGCTGGATCAGAACGCCATCCAGCTTCGGGGCGCCGCTATTGAGGCCCGGGTCCTGGCAGAAGACCCCGAGGCTGATTTCCTGCCCACATCCGGGGAAATTTCTTACCTGAAAGAGCCGGGCGGACCGGGAATCCGGATTGACAGCTCCCTCTACCAGGGCATGAAGATCTCCGCGGATTACGACTCCCTGATCGCCAAGATCATTTCCTGGGGCCCGAATCGTCAGACCGCGATCCAGCGTCTTCGTCGGGGTATCAAGGAATACCAGATTGGTGGCGTGAAAACCGACCTGGCCTTTTTGGCAAAGATCCTGGAATCCCATCCCTACCTGGATGGCAGGATAACCACATCCTTCCTGGACGATCACCGGATTGAACAGGATGTTCCGTGCGAGGAAGTCACCAGAGACGCTGCCATTGCCGCAGCCCTGCACATCCACAAGCAGCAGGAAGAAAGCAAAGGGGGGAATACCTCCTCAGTGGATCTCTGGCGCCAGACGGCCTGGAAAGAGCAAATCAGATCTGGAAGCAGTCTATAACAGGAGCACGAAGGCATATGACTAATTATCGAATCAGCATCGCTGATAGGACCTACCAGGTCAGCATTCACGATAATGAGCTGGAAGTGAACGGTGAACGGATCACCTATGATACGGATTCTCTCAACGGCAAAGGCCTGCACATTCTCAGACGGCAGCATCGGAACGTTGAAGCCCACGTGGAAGCCAAGCAAAGCGGCAGCTACGACATCCAGATAGGAGGTAACCACCTCAACGCCCAGGTCGCAGTGGGATTTCAGAACCCTCAGTCGAAAACTGCCAACAGCAGTGGTCGGATCGTGGCTCCCATGCCAGGTTTGATCATCGATGTGCTGGTCAAGATCGGAGATAAAGTAAAACAGGGTGAAACCCTTTTGATCCAGGAAGCCATGAAGATGCAAATGAAGCTGCGCTCACCGCTTGACGGCATCGTTACCAGCATCGCAGTTGCACCTGGTGCTCAGGTTGAAAAAGGTATTTTACTGGTCTCTCTCCAGCCCGCCGGGTGAGGGGTAAAAGAGGATCGGTTTAAAAGCGAGGTCACAATGAACTATACAGACATCATTCATCCCCAGGAAGGAATGTCCAGCCGGTTTGTAAACACAGTTCTGGTCGTGGGAATTTCCTGGCTGATAGCACTCAGCGCCCAGTTCTCATTCCGGACCCCATTCAGCCCGGTGCCTATCACCGGCCAAACTCTGGTCGTTCTGCTCAGCGGACTTTTCCTCGGGAGGAAACTGGGAGCAGCGGCTGTTGCGGCCTACTTGCTGCAGGGTGCTGTCGGTTTGCCCTTTTTTGCGAACGGAAGCTCCGGGTTCGCTGTCTTAGTGGGCCCAACTGGCGGCTATCTGTTCGGATTCCTGGCAGCGGCTTATGTGGTAGGAATGCTCTCAGAACTGCGCCATAGGCGTTCTCCCATCCAGGCAGCCACTGCCCTTCTGCTGGGAAACATCATCATCTACCTATTTGGTCTGACCTGGCTGGTCCGTTTTGTAGGCGAATCCCAGGCCCTACCTATGGGCTTATATCCTTTCCTGGTAGGAGATGTTCTGAAGCTGGGATTAGCTACAGCCCTGGCAAGTGGGGGAAGCTGGTTGACCGATCGCATCCACCCTGATCTGGATGCCAGCTGACCGTTGGCGAAATTATCGCCGCCAGGCAAGCAGGAGCAAAAATATGAATGAGCATTTATTGAAGAAAAATCCCGTAGCAATCATCGGACAGGCAGCTGTTTTCGCGAAAGCAGCCAGCCTGACCGAATACTGGGACAACATATTAAATAAGATCGACGGTATCACCGAAGTCCCCCCCTCACGCTGGAACACAGAGGATTATTATGACCCGGATCCAACCGCAGAAGACAAAACCTACTGCAAAGTGGGCGGGTTCATTCCCGATATTGACTTCGATCCCCTGGAATTCGGGCTGCCCCCCAACCTGCTGGAAGTGACAGACTCCAGCCAGCTGCTGGGGCTGGTAGTCGCCCGGGACGCCATGGAAGACGCCGGTTACAGCCAGGACAGGGAATTCAATCGCGAGAACGTGGGCGTGGTTCTGGGCGTGGCAGGCGGTTTGAAGCTGATCTCTGACCTGTCCTCCCGCCTGCAGTATCCGATCTGGCAGCGGGTGCTGGAAAGCAGCGGTATCTCCCCGGAAGACACCAAAATCATTATCAATAAGATCAAGCTTGCCTATGCTCCCTGGAATGAGAACGCTTTCCCTGGACTGCTGGGCAACGTGATTGCCGGACGTATTGCCAACCGCCTGGATCTGGGCGGTATGAACAGCGTAGTCGACGCTGCCTGTGCCAGCAGCCTGGCTGCCATTAATACAGCGGTGAGTGAGCTGATTGAAGGTCGGGCAGATATGATGATCTCAGGTGGCGTGGATGCGGACAACTCCCCTTTTACTTATATGTGCTTCAGCAAAACCCCGGCCTTTTCTCATTCCCAGCAGATCCGCCCCTTTGACCAGCAGTCAGACGGCATGTTGATCGGAGAGGGGCTGGGAATGGTTGTCCTTAAAAGACTGGAAGACGCTGAAAGGGACGGCGACCGGATTTACGCAGTTATTCGGGGTATCGGCAGCTCCAGCGACGGCAGGTACAAGAGCATCTACGCTCCCCGCCCTTCCGGTCAAACCCTGGCAATCCAGAGAGCCTATCAAGAAGCCGGGTTCCCTCCCCAGGCAGTCAGCCTGATCGAGGCACACGGCACTGGAACCAAAGCCGGCGACCCGGCAGAGTTCGAGGGTCTGAAAGCAGCTTTCGGTACTCCAAACGGCAAGAAGCAGAGCATTGCCATAGGGTCGGTAAAATCCCAGATCGGCCACACCAAAGCTGCCGCCGGAGCCGCAGGTATGATCAAGACCACCCTGGCACTGCACCATAAGGTGCTGCCCCCCACCCTGAACGTCTCCCAACCGGCTGAGGCTCTGGATATCGATAACTCCCATTTTTATATCAACACCGAAACCAGGCCCTGGTTCAAGAGCGGAAACGGCACAACCCGCAAGGCTGCCGTCAGCGCTTTTGGGTTCGGAGGAACGAATTTCCACATCGTGCTTGAGGAGTACGCTTCCCCCAAACAGCCCTATCGACGCCTGCACAGTGTCGCTAAGACCATCCTGCTCAGCGCACCGTCCCCGGCTGAGCTGCTGGCCAGGATCCAGGAAGGGGCTGCTGGCCTGGATTCAGAGGAAGCAGAAACTGTATTCCAGTCCCTGGCGGAAGCTGCCAGACACGAACTTCCCCCCGGGGATCACCCCCGGGTCGGCTTCATCGCCGATTCCCCGGCAGATGCCCGCAAGTATCTGGAGATCGCTGCTGCTCAGATCGAGAAACAGCCGGATGCCGATGGCTGGGATCATCCCCGGGGGATCATTTATCGTGCCAGAAGTATCTCAGATGAAGACAAAATAGTCGCTCTATTTCCCGGGCAGGGATCACAATACCTGAACATGGTCCGGGAGCTGGTAATCAATTTTCCTCCCCTCCTGGAAGCCTTTGAAAGCATGGACGAACTTTTCCTGGCGGAGAACCAGCCAGCCTTGACCAGCGTCCTCTATCCCCGTCCGGTATTTTCGGACCAGGAGAAGGAAGCCCAGCAGCTGGCTTTGCGGGAAACCGATTATGCCCAGGCTGCAATTGGAGTTGTCAGCTACGGACTGTTCAATATTCTCCAGCAGGCAGGCTTCAAACCCGACATGACCGCCGGCCACAGCTTTGGAGAATTGACCGCGCTGTGGGCTGGAGGAGCGATCAGTGATGAGGCGTTCTTGCGTTTGGTGAAAGCTCGCGGCCAGGCAATGCGCCCGCCAGCGGAGAAGGATTTCGACAGCGGCACAATGGCCGCCGTCAAGGGCCCCCTGACAGAAATCGAGGAAGCTATTCAACCTCTGGAAGACGTTGTCATCGCCAACCAGAACTCACCCTCCCAGGTGGTGCTGGCAGGGCCTGAGGACGCCATAACCCGGGCGGATGATCTGTTGAGCGCGGCCGGCTATAAGGTGACCCGGCTTCCGGTTTCAGCGGCCTTTCACACACCGCTGGTCGAGCACGCCTCAAAACCGTTTGCGGAAGCTGTCAGGGCAGAAGAATTCCAAAAACCCCTCCTACCGGTTTACTCCAACACTACCGGGAAGACCTATCCTGAGGGCACGAAGGAAATCCGCCAGATCCTCTCCAACCATATACTCAATCCAGTGATCTTCAAAACCCAGATCGAGGAAATCTACCAGAACGGCGGCCGGATCTTTGTGGAGATCGGCCCTAGACAGATTCTGGGAAATCTTGTCAAGGCCATCCTTGAAGGAAAACCTCACAGCGTTGTATCCCTCAATCCCAGCAGGGAGAAATCCAGCGATCACCAGTTCCGGCAGGCGGTTGTGACCCTGCAGGTGCTCGGTCTGCCAATCCTTGATATCGACCCCTACCAACGGTAGCAGGAAAATTCATTAGCTCTCGAATAGGAAATAACCATGGCTAAAAAGTTACAGATACCCTTAAATGGAAGCAATATCGTCAGTAAAAATCGCCACCAGGCTTTCAACAAAGCCTTGGAAGACAACCACCAGGTCAGGGGAGGGAGCAACAGGGGCATCAAAGTCTCCCCCGCGGATCCCTCCCAGGAGAAATCGCTCCCTGACCTGAAACCCCGCCTCTCCGGCCATCCTGAAAAAGGTCCTTCCCGGGAAGTCAGAGAAGCGGGTCAGGCGCTTTCCCACCTGTCACTAGCTCTGGAGCACACTTACAGGCATCAAACCCGCACAATGGAGATCCACCAGCAGTACCTCACCCAGGGGGCAGATTACCTCAAGCTGATCACAGCCGTGCTTGATCAGCAGGGCAGAGTCCTCGATCAAAGTCAGGGACAGTCCGCGGCGGAAATGCTGCAGACCTTCCAGAGAACCCTGGACAACTTCCACGCTCTCCGGGAACAGGGCATCAAAGTTCACCAGGAATTCCTGCAGCAGCAAGCAGCCTTTTCTGAGCGCTATTTGCAGGCACTCGAGGGTACCCAGGCAGGCAGCCCCGGTGTAGACAAACTTTCCCCTGCCCCCAGGCACAAAGCCCAGGTGACAGAGTGGGTTGTCCAGCAGCCCCCCATCGTTGTCGATGAACACAGCGCTCCTCCACCCGCGTCAGTTCAGGAGGACCAGCCGGCGGAGGCCAGCCAGCCTGAACCCGAAGTTTCCCAGCCGCTATCCGGTGGGGTTTCCAGCGCTGAGCTGGCGGACGCTCTGCTGGAAATCGTGGCAGATAAAACCGGTTACCCGGCTGATATGCTGGAATTGGATATGGACCTGGAAGCCGACCTGGGAATAGATTCCATCAAACGGGTCGAGATCCTGAGTTCGTTAGAAGAGAGCTACCCTTCCCTGCCCCCCGTGAACACAGAACTGCTGGCCCAGACACGGACCCTCCAGGAGATTCTCGCATACCTGGAGGAGGAGACAGATTCCAGCAGCCAGCCAATCCCTACCGTTCAGGAAGCAGCAAAACCTGAGCCCTCCACCGGTGCAGCCCCGAATCCTGCTGCCGCAGCTGGCAGCGAGGTGTTTTCTCTCGCATCTCTGACAGAGACCCTGATGGAGATTGTCGCCGAAAAGACCGGCTATCCGGCGGATATGCTGGAAGCGGACATGGACCTGGAAGCAGATCTGGGGATTGATTCCATCAAACGGGTCGAGATTCTGGGAACGATGGAAGAGCGCCTTCCGGGACTTCCCTCCGTGGACGCTGAATCCCTCGCTGAATTGAGAACACTGGGACAAATCGTTGAGATGATGGGAAATAACGCTGGCTCTCAACCCGCAGAAGTCTCTGGCGGGGAAGAAAATAAAAAAAAAGCTCAACCGATAATCCCTGAGACCACTCCCGTCGGTCTCCAGACTCTCCCTGAGCCAGATCAGCTGGAACTGCTGCCCGACGCTCAACGCCCGCTGATCCTCTCTGATGACGGCACGGATTTCAGCTTGAAAACAGCCGCTCTGCTGAAAGATCGAGGCTGGAATGTCCTGGTCTGGACCTTCCCGGATGAATATTACTCCGGAAAAAAGGATGGAGGTCCTGCTGATATACCGGTCATCCATCAGGAAACCAGCGGCCGAGAAGGCATTGATAAAGCCCTGGCCAAGATCAGGGCCGAACACGGTTCCCCGTCTTGTTTTATCCACATCCACCCGGTCTTTTCCAGCGAGGGACTGTTCTCAGATGCCGAAGAAAACCTCATCAAGCAGGTCTTTCTGCTTGCCGGCGCTCTAAAGGACGATCTCAGCCAGGTATCGGGAGCGGACAGAAACCTGTTCCTGGCCGTAACGCGGACTGATGGGGCGCTTGGCCATCAAGGCTCAGAATCTTTCCAGGAAGGCAGCGGTCTTTCCGGCCTGATCAAGACCCTGCGCTGGGAATGGCCGGATGTGTTTTGTCGATTTGTCGATATCAGCCCCGATATGGGGACAAAAGAAGCGAGCCAATCCCTCCTCCGGGAAATCCATGACCCTGACCGGGGGCAGGTGGAAGTAGGTGTCAGCCCGACTGCCAGGGTGACAATTAATAGAGAATACTGAGACATTTATGACGCCAGCAGATTTCACCCCCCCATCCAAACAAACCCATTTCCTGGTGACAGGAGGAGGGAAAGGCATCACCGCGGAGAACGCTGTAGCCCTGGCGAAAGCCTTTCACTGCCGGTTCACGCTGGTCGGAAGATCCCAGGTGCTCGAGCAGGAGCCTGCCTGGGCCGCGAATCTGGAAGACCCAACCGATCTGAAGCATACGGCACTGGAATATTTCCGCGACCAGGGCCAGCAGCTGCGGCCCAGGGAAGTCGACCGGGAAGTGAACCGGATCCTCTCCAGCCGGGAGATCCTGCACACGCTCAAACGCATCAGCCAGGCCGGAGGACAAGCGGAATATATCCAGGCAGATCTCACCAAACCGGAGGACCTCAAACGAAAACTTAGCGGGGAGCTTTCCTCCATCGATGCCCTGATCCATGGGGCAGGCGCTCTGGCGGACAAGTATATTGAGGACAAAACAGCTGAGGACTTTGATCTTGTATACGGGGTCAAAGTTGGCGGCTTGAAAAACGTCCTTTCCTTCCTTCCCCCACAGCAGCTGAAGTACCTGATCCTGTTTTCCTCCGTTGCGGGTTTCTACGGCAATTCTGGACAGGCAGACTACAGCCTCAGCAATGAAATCCTCAACAAGCTTGCATTCCATATTAAAAAGACCCATCCGGACTGCCAGGTCATTTCCGTTGACTGGGGTCCCTGGGATGGCGGAATGGTGACCCCTCAGCTTAAACGCATCCTCACCAGAATGAATGTAGCCCTGATCACCCCGGAGGCTGGAACCCAGGCGCTGATTGATTTACTGTCAACCCCCCAGTCCAGCCCCCAGTTCGTGATTGGCTCCCCTCTGCCAATCCCTCCCCGCAAATTGGATCCTGAACTGAAATCCTACCGCATCACCCGCCGGTTGGCGCTGGAAAGTAATCCCTTCCTGGCAGACCATGTCATCGGGGGCAATGCTGTCCTGCCCACTGTGTGCGCTGTGGACTGGTTCATCAACAGCTGTACGGCTCTGTACCCCGAATTCAAATTTCATTCAGTCAAGGACTACCGGGTATTTAAAGGCATCGTTTTCGATCAATCTCTGGCGCCTGACTACCTGCTGGAGCTTGTGGAGATCGAAAAGACAGCTGAGAAACTGGTCTTTGAGGGGAAGATCAGCAGCGAAACCAAAGATGGTAAAAAACGATTCCACTACCAGGTGGCGGTTGAATTGCGCAAGCACCTCCCTGAAAGACCGAGCCTGTCCGCGGTAAATCTCGTTGAAGATTCCTCTATTTCTGGCGAAACTCTCTATTCTTCGCGGGTGCTCTTCCATGGCCCCAGATTTCAAGGGGTGGACAGGGTCCTGAACATTTCCCACGAAGGCATCACAACGAAATGTATCATGCCGCCCGTTGCCGCGGGAGACCTGGGGCAGTTCCCCGCATCCCAGTTCAATCCCCTCCTGGCGGATGTACACCTGCAGAGTTTGCTGATCTGGGCTCACCATCAGCTGGGATCTGTTGGCCTCCCACTCAAAATAGCCGGGGGGGCTCAGTACGAAATGCCGCCTGCCGGAGCCGTCACCTACGCCACCATGAAGGTCAGATCCACCACAAACCACCAGCTGGTCGCGGACGTGATCAGCCATGACCAGAGTGGTCTGATCTACTCAGAAGTGCTCGGAGCAGAGATCACTCTGAACGACAAGCTCTATGAGCTGTTCCAACATAATGTCCTGGAGAGTGAGCCAGTATGGATTTGATCGTCTCCGGGATGGCCCTTTCCCTGCAGTGGACCCCCACCCTGCAGCATGCAGAATACTGTCTGACCGGCAGATATCAAACCCTGCCTTCCTTGGTCGAACACCCGGGGGAAGTCATCCAGAACGCTCTGACCGGTATCTCGGCTAAACATGATGCCAGACTTGTGCTGATCCACCTGGGAGCCGAGGCTGACCTCGGTCACTACCTACCCCTGCTGGAAGACCAGTTCGCGGACGTCAAACAGGTGCAGCCGGCTTCCTCCCGGCTGGTTGATGTCCTGCACGAGGCAGCAACCCTGACACTGGACAGGAAGCAGCATGTGGTCATCAGTGAGACCGTAGGGGGAGGCACCGCGGCGATAGTGTTATCCCCTCCCGATTCTGGGGCTGCCGGCCTGGCCCGCGTTTACGACCTTCCGGGAAATCCTCTGGAAGGACAGGTATTCGACTACCTCGGAACACCTTCACCTCCCTCTCCAACTGCCCTCCAGGAACTCGCGGCCATTCTCTCTGAGCCGAATGGAGATCACCTCGTCGCCCTGGGCAGCTTCAACGCACCCCTCCCGGGGCAGGAGCCGCTGCCGGCTTTTATCCAGGCGGTCCTGGCGATTACCAACCAGATCATCCCAGCCTGGTATGCAGAGCAGCCAACTCCTTCCCATAAATATAGGGAAGGGAACTTCCTTTTCAGCCCCACAGCCAGACCCTGGCTGTATTCCGGGAAGCAATCTAGGCGCAGGGCCATTTTCGGCGATTGGGAATCTCCTTCCTCTGGTTGGGAGCTCATTGCCCTGGAGGAGATCCCCTTCCGGTCAGATCATTCCCGGGTGAGAATCATCCCAGGATACGACCCCCTGCTCTTCCCGCTCAGGGGAAGTTCTTCTGAAGAACTATTGAAGGAACTGGACGGGCTTGCGGAAAGTTTAGGGAGAAAGGGCTCATTAAAAGCTATTTCCTATGATGCCTACACGAAATTTTCTAAGAGTAAAGCTCCCTTTGCTTGCTGCCTGCTCGGAAAGGACCGGGACAGCCTTGAAAAGGAGATTTCCCATGCCAGGACCGGCATCAAAAAGGCTTTCGAGACCGGCCAGACCTGGAACTCCCCGGCGGGCAGTTATTTCACCCCCCACCCCCTGGGCAGCGCTGGAATCGCATTTGTGTATCCAGGGGCCTTCAACTCCTATCCCGGCATGGCCCGGGAGCTGTTCTACTCTTTCCCCGGCCTGCAGGATAAGGCCCGGGAGATCGTTCCCGACCTCAGCCATTCCCTGGCGGAAGATTTCCTATATTTAGGCGGCCCCGGGGGGCGACTCGATCAATCCGAAGACCTGATCATGGCGGAGTTTTACGATCACCCCAACCAGCTGATCGAATCAGGCATCAGTCTTTCCGCTCTCCACACACTGCTGCTCGAAAAGGTCTTCGCCCTCAAACCTGACGCAGTCCTGGGCTACAGTCTGGGTGAGATCAGCATGCTATGGGCAAACCGGGTCTGGCAGAACGTCAGCCAGCTCTCTGATATTTGGAAGAATTCATCCCTGTTCAGCGATCAGCTGGTAGGAGAGATGAAAGCTGTCCGGGAGTTCTGGAACGAGGAGAAACTTCCTGACAAATTCTGGTCGTCTTACATCCTCAAAGCCAACCCGCAGCAGGTCAAAGACGCCTGTGACCAGGATCCGCGAGTCTTTCTGACCATTCACAATACCCCCGATGAAGTGGTTATCGCCGGTGAAACAGACGCCTGCCAGCACGTTGTCGAGAAGCTGGCATGCCGGGCTCTGCCCATGCCGTTCAACGCAGCCCTCCACAACCCGGCTATAGCGGCCAGTTATGAAGATTTTCTTGAGCTGTACAGTCTTCCGGCCTTCCCCCAGGAAGGGATCCGCTTCTATTCTGCAGCAAAGTACAGGGAACTGCGCCTAACGGAAGACAATCTCGGGCATTCCCTGGCGAAAATGACCACCAACCCGGTTGATTTTCCCAGATTGGTCAATCAGGTCTACAGTGACGGAGCCCGGATTTTCATTGAGATCGGCCCTCAGAAGACCTGCTCGCGCTGGATCGAGAAGATCCTCGCTGGAAAACCCCATGCTGTGATTCCCATCAACAAGAAATACCTGTCTGATCTTCAAGGTGTCCTGAAGGTCATCAGCTTGCTCGTCAGCCATGGAGTAAACCTCACTCTGGACAGTCTATATCCTGAAATCAAGCGCCCCGGGGAGGACGCCAGACCATCCCCCGCAGCCAAGGCAGCTCCGGTGAGTGATCTCCCATGGCAGGGTATCCCCAGCGTCAAACAGACTTCTTCCCCCAACCCACTCACATTGGGGTATTTTGAGCATCTGGATCGCATCTCAGCTGGTTTAGCCGAAAGCCATCAGACTTACCTCGCTCAGCAGGGCAGGATCACCAGCAATCTGGCCAGGGTTCTGGAACTGCAAACGGAGTTCCCCTCCAGATCAGCTGATGCCTCCCCTACCCGAAACGCGCTGTTTACCCGGGAGCAGATCTCCGCTTTTACCTCAGGAGACCACAGTGTCTGCTTCGGCAGCCTGTTCAGCGGGTTCCAAGATCGCAGGATCCCCCGGCTTCCGAATGGACCACTGCAGTTCATCGATCGTGTCATCCACATCTCAGGCCCTGAAGGTAGAGTGGCTACCGGCTCAAAGTTGATCAGTGAGTTCGATCTGCCAGAGGAAAACTGGTTTGGCGGCGGTCCTGGTTCCCTGCCCCATGTTGCCCTTTTAGAGATGGCTCTGCAGCCCTGCGGTTTTCTTTCAGCCTATCAGGGCAGCATTCTGGGCCGGGAATCCCAGGATTTATACTTCCGCAACCTGGATGGAGAGGGAACCCTGCTGCGCTGGCCAGCGGCTCCCGGTAGAACCATTACCAACCAGGTTGAGCTGCTTTCATCCAGCTCCCTGAACGATGTCGTCATTCAAAAATACAGTTTCGAACTATCCTGGGGCGGTCAGACCTTCTTCCAGGGAAGTTCTTCTTTCGGATATTTCACCCTCCCGATGCTAAAGAACCAGGCCGGTCTGGACGGGTCAAAGCGGAGGATCACCTGGCAGGAAGAACATCCCCACGACGGTGCCTGGCAGGAAATCCATCCCCAAGGCTCTCCGGAAAAAGTGAATGGGAGCCCGCGCCTGCCCGCTCCCCGGCGGATCTGGGTAGCGCCAGAAGGAGGAAAATTTGCCAAGGGATATTTATTCCTGACCCGTAAGATCCCTGTGGAATCCTGGTTCTTTGCCGCCCATTTTTATCAGGACCCGGTCATGCCCGGTTCCCTGGGGATAGAAACCATGGCCAGGGCACTGATGGCCGCGGCTCCCAGCTGGGGGATCCCTGTGAACCTGGATTGGCGCTTCGCGCCCAGCCAGGCTATGGTCTGGAAGTACCGGGGGCAGATACCCCCTGCTGTCCGGGAGATCACCCTGGAGCTTCATTTGAAATCCCTCCAGAATACAGGGTCGGGATGGGAGATTCGCGCCGAAGGCCAGCTCTGGCTGGGATCAAAACGCATCTATCAGGTCGAAAATCTCTGCCTGGAAACCTATACCGCCGACACTTAGGAGAACAATCACTTTATGACAGGTCTAGACTACCTCAGGACAAAGACTATCATTGGCAGCTGGCAGGGGCCTGACAGTAATGTTCAAACTGACCCCCAGCAAATCCAGAAATTGCTGCGTGAACTTTCCCGGGACTTTGTCCTGCTGGACCACCAGGGCAGGATAGTCATCGCCTGGGACGGAATCCTCATCAAAGGTAAAACCAACCACCAGGGTCAACCACCAGTGGCAGAAGTCGCGGCAATCTCACCCTCCCTGTTTGGGGACCCCACTTTCCTCAGCAGCTACGGCCTCAACGCGGCCTATATGGCCGGATCAATGGCCAATGCCATCTCTGGTACGGACCTGGTGATCGCTCTCGGGAAAGCCGGCTACCTGGCGTCCTATGGGGCAGGAGGAGTTTCCCCGAACCGCCTGCGGGAAGCCATTCAAACCATCAAAGCGGCGCTGCCAGCAGGCCCGTACGCTTTTAACCTGATCCACAGCCCTCAGGAACCCAGCCTGGAACAAACAGCCGTTGATCTCTATCTGGAAAACCAGGTCAGGACCATCGAGGCTTCAGCCTATCTACGCTTGACACCCCCTGTGGTTCAATTCCGGGCGGCAGGCCTGCGCGATGACCCGACCGGGAATGTGCTGATCGAAAATCGGATCATCGCCAAACTGTCCAGACCCGAGGTAGCAGTGCAGTTCCTCAATCCGGCTCCACCCAAAATCCTGCAGCAGCTGGTCGAGGAAGGCAGGATCACCCCCCGCCAGGCCGAATTGGCCGGCCAGGTGCCCATGGCTGACGACATTACCGCGGAAGCTGATTCCGGGGGCCACACTGATAACCGACCGCTGGTGGGCTTGCTCCCCTCGCTGATAGCATTGAGAAATCAGGTCCAGAGCCAGCGCAGGTATTTCGTACCGGTCCGGATCGGGGCCGGCGGCGGCATCGGCACGCCAGCAGCTGTCCTGGGTGCGTTCTCCATGGGCGCCGCCTACGTGGTCACCGGGTCGGTCAACCAGGCCAGCCTGGAGGCAGGCACCTCCCCCACCGTTAAGGAAGCTTTATCCCAGGCAGCCGCACCTGACGTCATGATGGCGCCCTCAGCCGATATGTTCGAGATGGGCGTTAAAGTGCAGGTGCTGAAGCGGGGGACAATGTTCCCGATGCGGTCCCAGAAACTGTATGATACCTATCTCGCCTATGACAGCATTGAGGCCATCGACGCGGAAGTCCGCGATGAACTTGAGAAGAAGATCTTCCAGAAAGACCTCGAATCGGTCTGGGCTGAATGTGTGAGTTTCTTTGAGGAAAGGGACCCGGAGCAGCTCCAGAAAGCCCGCCAGAATCCCAAGAAGAAGATGGCTCTGATCTTCCGCTGGTATCTGGGCCTGGCAACCCACTGGGGCGTCCAGGGAGTGCCGGAGCGGCGGATGGATTATCAAATCTGGTGCGGCCCGGCAATGGGCGCCTTTAATGACTGGGCCCGGGGCACAAGTCTTGAACAAGCCGGGAACCGCGGTGTTGTGGAAATAGCTGACCAGCTGCTGCTAGGAGCCGCCTACCAGCACCGCCTCAATCAACTGCTCATGCAAGGCATTGCCGTACCGATCGACTGGAACCGCTACCTTGTTTCCTGAACAGCCCTCCCCACCTCCCCTGGCTCCCGGCCAGATCCAGGTCTGGGTAGCAAATCTCTCAGACTGGAAAAACCGCTTAGCGGAGTTCCGGGCTGTGCTCACGCCCCTTGAGCTGAAACGCCTGGACAGATATAAGATCCAGGAGAAAAAGCAGGAATTCACACTCAGCAGAGGGCTGCTGAGACTGCTGCTCTCCGCTTACCTGAAGCGAGAGCCGAGCAAGCTGGAGTTTCCCGTCTCGCCCGACGGAAAGCCCTACTTACAGGACAGCAGCATCAGCTTCAACATCTCCCATTCCGGCGGACTATTCCTGGCTGGCTTCAGCCTCTTCCAGAACATGGGGGTTGATGTCCAGGAAGTTTACCCGATCACCGCCCGCCCCCAGGTTATTCAAAGCTATTTCAGCGACGCTGAAAAAGAATATCTGGAGAAAAGGCCTGGCGGCCTGGATGCTTTCTTCAGCCTCTGGACAGCCAAGGAATCCTATCTGAAAGCCCGGGGAAAGGGATTCCGGCTTTCATCAAAGGACTTCAGCGCACTTCCTGAGGGCACCAGTCCAGAGAGCTACATGATCTACTACCGCTCAGAATGCGTTCAGGGCTGGTCAATCGCTGCCCTGGAAGTCGGGGTTGGGTACAAAGCCGCAGTTGCGGCTGAAGGTCAGGTCAGAGAGATCCAGCTCAGTTACCTTCAACCAGTCTCAATCCCAGGCGGAGAATGAGATAATTTCCTATATTGCCAACAGCCGATCAGTCACTCATATCTCGCACCAGCTGGACCAGGGTGCGGTCAAGGACCACCCCTTTTTTTAAAAAATATCGGTTATCAGGCTCTGCTGCCTGTGTCTTTAGGGGCTCTTCCCAAATGTAAAGCTGCGGCAGTCCGCTGTTGACTCCCCTGCGGGGAGGATTGTCAGCCTGAACATCCAGATTGGAGTCCTTTCCTGCCTGCCGGAAGACATCGCTGAGGAAATCCGCAGATTGCAGGGAATAGGCCAGAGTGGCCGGACCAGAACTCAGGTCGCCAATCTCCACCCAGATAGCCGGTTTAACGGGATTGGTGTTCAGATAGGGATTCGCATTTGTGGGAACCTTGGCGGCCAACTTATTCTTCTCAAATAAGCCGTAAATCAGCTGGAAAAAAGGCTCATCAAGCCCTTCTCCGCCCCAGATCACGAACTGAACCGAGCGGCGGGGATCCAGCTTGCTGTCCTGCCAGGTCCTCATTATTTCCAGCAATAGGGCGATCTTCGCCAGGTCATCTTCCGGGACCCCCTCCTGACCCCCCTCCCTTAGCCCCAATCCATCAAAGGTGGTGTAAATGACCAGGATCTCATCCGCATGGTCAATGTCGTAGCCGCCTATGAATCCAATAGCATTAGGCACACTGACCGTTTCCGGTTCGCTGAGATCCAGCTCCATAACAGTATCCAGATCCAGCTCCCTGGAGAAATCCTCCTCCTCAAGCTGGACGCTGAGCGGATCCCAATCTATTCTCGCTTCAGCTGCAATACGCCTGGCAACGGATTCCGTTATCCGGAAAACGGGCAGCTCATCCCCAGGGCAGCTGCTATCCTCCCGATCAGGATGGACCTGATATTGGGAAATCAGCGGGGGCTGTTCCTCTGTTACCAGCAGCATGCCTTCCACCCCGGCGCTGGCGGCTGCCTGGATCACCTCAGGGCTGACACCATCCTCGAGCAATAAGACTATCCTGTCCTTCCCTCCTGAGAAATAGCCCGGGGCGCTGTGTACCCTCCCACCCAGCATAAGAAGTTCCGCCTGGACACTTCCGCTGCCCGCGCAGCCCTCTGTCAAGAAGGCAAACTCATTTTGATGGCGGAAATATCCCCGGGTGCCTGCTGCCAGGCGGGGCTCGGCCACTGGTCGGACCAGGCTGGCGGTCAGCGGGTAATAGTGGTAAGAGGTCAACGTCTCTGACCAGCCTGGCTGGATATCATACTCCCGGAATTTTTTCACAAGATAGTCAATTAAAGGGGTATCCTCACCCCAGACTGGGGTATTATAGATTTCCAGCTCTGCCAGCCTCGCCAGCGCGTCAGCCTCATTGAAAGAATCAGCCACCTGCTGGTAGGAGACTCGAGCGTTGGTCATCTGGAAAATCAACAGCGACACCCCGATAAAGGCCCCCACAATAACCAGCATGCGTTTTTTAAGAATGAAGGAGGTGCTGAACGGCCAGCGGTCAAAAATCCTCCGCAAACCCTCGCCAAAGGCATTGAGACCGAGGATGGCAACAAAAAAGGCAGCGGCTGGCCCCAACACCATGTAAGGATAGGTGCGAAGATAGGGCGTTCCCTGAGCTACCAGCGCTCCCCATTCCGGGATTTCACTGATCTGGATGATCACAGGAGACCACGGATCCGACTTGAACCGGGAGCCGCCGCCCACAAAAAGCCCCAAGAAGCCCAGTTCAGCCATCAGCAACAGAACGGATCCCATTTCCAGAAAAGTGATGCTCAGCAAATAGGAAAGCACATTTGGCAGGGCATGGCGGATCATGATCTGCAGTTTTGTCAAACCCAGCGCTTCGGCTGCTTCTATATATAGCATTTCTTTGATGCGAATGAACTCACCCCGGACTATCTGAGCTATTTCCGTCCATCCCAGCACAGAAAGGGAAACCACAAATACCCAGACCCCCTTGTGTATATCCAGGGCGAGGATCATCAGCATCGCTGACAACAGCAGGGGAATTGAGGAGATCACCCCGCTGGAACGCAAGACAATTCTGTCAAAACGAGAACCCTCATGCCAGCCAGAGATCCCTCCCAGGATAAGCCCCAGCAGCACCCGCCCGAAAGTGATATACAGACAGGAGATCATCGTTACCCTGGCGCCGTAGAACAACAGGCTCAAGATATCGTTGCCAAAACGGTCGGATCCCAGAGGATATGTCGAGCCAGGTTTAAAAGGGGGTTTGACCATCACCTTGTTCTCGGCATCATAATAAGCAGGGGCTGAGCGGCTGGTGATATAGGGGTCATAACTGGCGAATTCAGGGCCGAACCAGACAATAAGGATCAAAAAGAATACGATCAACCCGCCCAGTATGAAAGGTGGATTGAAGATCCCCTTCCAGGGCACAGTTCGTGATTTAACTTCCTCCTGGGCATCCGTTAATCGCCAGAGAGCTGGCCGGGGATTGACCAGATAAGAGATCAGGCTTTTAAACCAGGTCATGTCTCTGCCCTCAACCGGGGATCAAGATGGGGATATAGTAAATTAAGCAGGTAGTTGATGAACTGAATGGTCAAACCGATAGAGAGTGCTATCGCCACTACCAAACTCATGCGGCCGTTCCAGATGCCCTCCAGGAACTGGCGCCCCAACCCTGGCCAGGCAAAGATATATTCAACGATCGGAAGAATGCTGATAGAAAACCGCAGAGAGACCCCAATGGCTGTTAATACCGAAACAGCCAGGTTCTTCAGGGCGTGGACAATTACCGTCCGGGAATATCTCAATCCTTTAGCATAGGCAGTGCGGATATACTCCTCACCCATGATCTTGTTGAGATTGATAAAAGTCACTCTGGTGATCTGGGCTAAGGGTCTGGCCATCAGGATCGTGACCGGAATTGCCAGATGTTTAAAATCCCAGGCATATCCTCCCATGCTGACCAGCTGGTTGCCAAAAGTGACCGTGTATTTGATCCCCAGCATCTGCAGGATCACAGCCAGGAAAAATGATGGCGCGGAAACCCCCAGCAGCGTAAGCACCAGGATCAAATATTCCCAACGGCTCTGGGAAGCCAGAGCCGCACACCCACCAAAAAGGATTCCGAGAACGGACGCCGCCAGCAGACTTATCCCCAGCAAACCAACGCTGTTCTTGTAGGAATCCATCAATATTCCGCTGATGTCCCGGTAGCCAGAAACCATCCGCGCCTGTCCCAGATCGCCCTTGAGGAGACCACCTAGGAATTCGAGAGTACTTGATACCGCTTCCTTAAAAGTGGGAATCAGGTGATAACCGGGATTGGGGCCGTCCCAGTTGGCTGCCATTTCCAACCCAAAGTAGGTGATAAAGATGATAGCAATGCTGATCAGGGCGATCGTCACCAGGATTTGCAGGAATTTTATGAAAATAGCAAGAGTGCGCTTCATGGTTGATACCTTGAGGCTGAAGGTAATCGTGGCTTCATAATTATAATAACAAGACGGCTTTTACCAACCCTGACCGGCAAAACCACTCTGGGGGATCGGTTCTGGGGGAGTGGTAAAAGTTTGTGAATTATGTCTTGACAGCCTCCACCGATTATGTGATAATCGCCGTACTCCTTGGCCTGCCCCCCTCAGGTCAAGGGGTATTTTTTTTACTCCCCGGTTCAGGGGGTTTATTTAATCCTGTATTCAGCTACAATAGGGACTGCAAGTATCCTCTCCAGCCCAGGAGGCAGCATGTGCGGAAGATTTACCCTGGTTGTAGCACCTGAAGAACTGCAGGCCGCCTTCCCGGATTTCCACATCCCCGGGGATATCCCCCCCAGCTACAATATCGCTCCCAGTCAGCCGGTCCCAGTAATCCCCAACGATGGAAAGAAGCGGTTGGATTTCTACCGCTGGGGGCTGATTCCCTCCTGGACGAAGGCAGACAAGGTAGGAAAATTCAACTTTATAAACGCCCGTTCTGAGACTGTCGCAGAAAAAGCCTCCTTCAAGGCCAGCTTCCGGAGGCGCCGCTGTCTGGTCCTGGCAGATGGCTTTTACGAATGGAGCAAGTCCTCTTCTGGTCGGGGTAAAACACCCTACTATTTCTCTTTCAAGGACCACCGTCCCTTTGCCTTTGCTGGTCTGTGGGATGTCTGGTATTCCCCGGAAGGTGATCCCCTGAAAACCGCCGTCATCCTCACCACCCGCCCCAACGAGATCGTCAAGCCTGTGCATGAGCGCATGCCCGTGATCCTCAAACCGGAGGATTTCCAGACCTGGCTGGACCCACAGGAAGGCTCTCCTGAAAAGTTTCAGTCCCTGCTTGAGCCCTATCCTGGCGGTCAGATGCAGAGTTATCCAGTATCCCCTTATGTGAATTCCCCTAAAAACAATTCACCCCAATGCATTCAAGCCAGCACACTCCTATGACTTTCAAAGCAGAGAGCTTCCTGACCTATTCCCTACGAGAGCATCCTGAGGGGCTGAAAACCGCCCGAGTCCTGGCTGCGGCTTTATCAGCCGTAGACCCTGCTTACCTGATTAGGGAAAATGTCCACCGGATCGGGAATATCCTCCAGATCAAGGATAAGATGATCGACCTGGAAGATTACCAGAGGATCTTCCTGCTGGGTATCGGTAAAGCCGCGCTCCCCATGTCCCTGGCCGCTGCTGAACTGCTGGATGGGCTGATCACCAAAGGTTGGCTGCTCACCAAACCAGGCGGAAGGAGTCTGCCGGAAAAGTATCGGGGTATTCTCACCCTTTATTTTGGCGGGCACCCGCTTCCGGATCAATCCAGCCTGCGGGGAACGGAAGCCATCCTGGGGGAGATCTCTAATCTTTCAGAACATGATCTGGTGATCATTCTGCTGTCAGGGGGAGGATCAGCGCTATTCACTCTTCCCGCTCCTGGCCTCAACCTGGCGGATCTGGTGAGGACCAATCAGCTGCTCCTGGAAAGTGGAGCAGACATTCACGAGGTCAACACCATCAGGAAGCATCTCTCCGCCGTCAAAGGCGGGCGGTTGGCCCAGGCCATCCATCCCGGAAAAGCGCTCACCCTGATTCTCTCGGATGTGCCTGGAAATCAGCTTGACAGCATCGCCTCCGGCCCAACAGCGCCAGATCCAACCACTTTCCAGGATGCCATCGCTGTGGTTGAAAGATATGATCTCCGGAACAGGCTTCCCCGGCCCGTGCTTGACCATCTGGAAAAGGGCCTCCAGGGACAGGTCCTGGACACTCCCAAATCAGGGGATCCCTGCTTCATAGACCAGCTAACTCACCTGATCGGCAGCAACCAGGACGCCTGCCAGGCTGCCGTCAGACAGGCAGCAGCAGAGGGTTTTCACAGCCTTGTACTCTCCCGGCCCCTGGTCGGTGAAGCCCGCATCGCTGGACAGGAGTTCGCCGGATTACTGCATGAGCTGGTGCTGTCCGGGAAGCCGCTGCCCCGCCCAGCCTGCTTGATAGCAGGAGGAGAGACAACCGTAACCCTTACCGATACCCCCTCACCGGGAAAAGGCGGCCGCAATCTGGAATTGGCACTCAGCGCAGTGGGGAAAATAGCCGGGCTGGAAAACTGCGCCCTGATCACCCTGGCAACAGACGGGGAGGATGGGGTCACAGACGCAGCCGGCGCCGTGGTCACCGGGGAGAGTTTGTCCCGGGCCAGTCAGCGTGACCAGGATCCGGCCGATTTTCTGAGTGGGCACAATGCCTACCCCTTCTTTGCAAGCCTGAACGACCTGCTGCTGCCAGGACCCTCAGGTACCAACGTGAATGACTTGTGCTTTCTGTTTACTTTCCAATGAGGTTTCCAATGAACGACAAACCCATCGTCTTATTGACCCACCCCCTGCCCGCAGAATGGGTGGGAAGCGACTTGGATGGCTACCAGGTTATTCTCGCTGAAAAGGGACAGAAAGGAATTCAGGGGAAATTAATAGAATACCTGGACCGGGCAGCAGGCATACTCTGCCTGCTGGACGATCCTATTCCAGCCGGGATCATTGAAAATGCCCCCCAGCTGAAAGTTATCAGCAACCTGGCCGTCGGTGTGGATAATATCGATCTGGCCGCCTGCAACCGCTTGGGGATTGCCGTCGGTCACACACCAGGAGTCCTCACAGACTCCACCGCGGATCTAACCGTGGCGCTGCTGCTCGCGGTAGGCCGCCAGCTGGTAGCTGCCAGTGAAGACGCCCGGCAGGGGAAATGGTCAAGCTGGGATCCCACTGGTTGGCTGGGGGTGGACTTGAAGGGAGCTACCGCCGGCATTCTCGGTCTGGGAAAGATCGGCTCCGCCGTGGCAAAGCGTCTGGCCGCATTTGAATGTCAGATTATTTTCACGAACAGAAGTCCCAAACCAGAACAGGCCAGATCTCTCGGCGCCAAACAGGTCAGCCTGGAGACCCTTCTGCGTGAAAGCGACTTTCTCTGTCTGCACACCTCACTCACCGCTGAAACCAAGGGAATGATCGACAGGGAAGCTTTCAAACTCATGAAGCCAACAGCAATCCTGATCAATGCCGCCCGGGGAGGTGTTGTTAACACAGCTGATCTGCTTCACGCGCTCCAGTCGGGACAGATCCGGGCAGCCGGCCTGGATGTCACCGATCCGGAACCGCTCCCGCCCGATCATCCGCTTTATCAGCTGAAAAACTGTCTGATCACACCTCATATTGGATCCGCTACCCATGGTACGCGGAAAGCCATAGCCAGGATAGCCCTGCGCAACCTGGCCCTCGGCATCCAGGGAGAACCCCTGGAGCACTGCGTCAACCCTCAAGTTTACAACCATCCAGGATGAAGGGTTGAAAGAATCACCAGCCAACTTAACTGAACGCTGAAAATCCCGAATTGGAGCAAATTTCTACCGAACGAATCACATCTGGCAGATACCCTTGATAGTTGGTCTTTCTGGTGGTAAAAAATATCCCCAGCAAACGACTGCCAGATCTAACAGCGTCCAATTTGAGGAGTCCACTTGGAACACATTAACGGTGACCGAGTACATATCAGCGTCAATATCGAAGGCACTACCAACTCCTCTTTTCTCTCTGAATTGGGGGCGATCTACGGAACAGATCACGTATTGGTTTATCAGCCATCCAAAAAAAGATTTGTTCGATTGAGCGATCTGCCTGTCAGTCCCGCTGCCAACCTGATAAAGTTAGGCAAGGATCTGCTGGGAAATGCCCCTTTGCTCTCCCAGATCCTTCCAGAAACAGAAACCGAGAACCCCAATGGGGTTGAAGGATTTACCCGGAAGGAGCTGCCGCCAGATACAGCGGCGATCCACGGTCATTTCACACCTAATATGTTCCGGGGTATCCTCGATAACCCCTTTATCAGCATCATCCTGAAAGATCCCCTGGACAGAATGATCTCCCTCTACCAGGAATGGACTCAGAAAAAAGGTATGGTGGATTGGCGGGTAACTATACCCTATAAAAAGAAAATGTCCTTCCAGAAATTCGCGCTAAAAGCTGCGTTTTTCAACTATCAATCTAAATGCCTGGGCAACCGCCGGCTGGGAGATTATGACCTGGTGGGGGTGGCTGAATGCCAGGCGGGTTTTATCGCCCAGCTTAAGAACAAGGATTGGACAGATTATGTCACCCCGGGATACTCTGGCTATCAACTGGAAAAACCACTTTATAAAAACCTGGGAATCACCACAGAATTCCTGGAAGAATTCCGGTCTGCCAATGAGATGGACTACTCCATTTACCAGCTAGCCAAGGAATTCATGGGTTTATGCTGAAATCTCAAGTCGTTAGGGACCTATAAAAAAACCGCTGTTAATCAGCGGTTTTTCTCTGGTCGGGGCGGTCGGATTCGAACCGACGACCTTTGCAACCCCATTGCAACGCGCTAGCCGGACTGCGCCACGCCCCGAACGAGATGCATTATAAAACCTTCAGGGTAATCTGGCAAGACATCTCCCCGGAGAGGAGATTTCTACCCGGAAATGGGGTAGTGGTACACCTGCCAGCGTTTGTATATCTCCGCTCCCATCTTCTCTGCGGTTAGCACCGAGGTCGGGTTGTCCGCACTGGTAATCGACATATCGATCCATTTATATCCCCGCGCTTTTGCCCGCGAAGCCAATTCGTCCATCAACAGAACAATCACCCCTGTGTTCCAGAATTCGGGCAACACCAGGACGCTTTTCGCTGAGAGGCAGTTCGGTTGGCGGGTTTTCATCAGCCACGCCAGCTGTATATAATTCCAGGGGTAGCGCAATCCATTCACATCGATGAAGATCTCATTCAAGTTAGGTATGCCCGGCAGGAAACCTACAGTTTCCCCGGCCACTTCCGCGAACAGGATCAATGCCGGATCAGCGATGGTTTTAAAGGGCGCGAGGGTTGCTTCCAGGGCCTCTCGATGCCAGCCAATCGAATCGTCCAGGTGCGCCAGCGCTTTCCCGAGCAGGTAATGGACAACGTCAACTTCTTCCTTCCAACGGCTGAGATCGGCTTCCCGGACAGTGACCCTACCCTGCTTTCTAACCCGTCCAGCCAATCGAGAGAGTCTGCGGAAGCGGGGAGTATCCTTGAGATCGATCCGCAAAGCGATATTCTGGGCTCTGGCTGGAGTGAATCCATAGCGGTCCATGAAGGAGGAATAATAGGCTGGAGAATGGCCGCACATCAGAACCGGCGGAACGTCCCTGCCTTCTACCAGCACTCCATAGGCGTTTTCATAATCCAGGTTCCAGGGGCCATAAAGGGTATCCAATCCCCTCTCCCTTCCCCAACCGACAGCTCGATCGATCAGCGCCTGAAAGACCTGGTAATCTTCAATATAATCCAGAAAACCAAACACACACTCTTTGGTGCCCCGGTTTTGATTGGTAGGTGGATCCTCGGCAGCACAAACAGTCCCTGCTAACCGACCGTCCTTATAAGCCAGAAAGAAGTCCGCTTCTCCGCGCTGGAGGAAGATGCTCTTCTCTGGATCGAGGGCGGCCCTTCTCTCCGGCAGGAGCGGTGGGACCCAGAGAGGGTCGCCCAGGTAAACCTGCCAGGGGAAGGTAATGAAGTCATTTACCTGGGCTTGAGAACCAACCTTTACTATCTGGATGTCAGCCATGGCTCCATCCTTAAAGATCCGCCTGAGCAGCCCGGCGCTTGATGAGATCCTCCACTATGGAAAGAAACTCAGCTCTATCCAGCGGATATTTATAGGCAGCGTAGATTCCCAGCCCCAGCAGAACAGCAGGGATGGGGCCAATGATCATTTTAATCCCCAGGATGGCCTCAGCGCTCTGGTGAGCGATATTCGGCTGGTAGCCGGTGAGCTCCAGAATCGGCCCAATGAAAGTCACAGAAACAGCGGAAGTAACCTTACGGGCCAGTGTGGTCACGCTGTAGAACATACCCTCGTGACGCTCTCCTGTTTGATGCTCATACCATTCGATCGCATCCGGGAGAATGGCCCAGGGAAGCACATGGGCTGCCGCGACACCGAGTCCAGCCATGGAACACAAGACCAGGATTAAACCCAGGGGGGTGGAGGGAGTCAGTATGAAAAATGTCAACTGCACGACAGCCCAGAAGGCGATACCGGACATGTACGCATAGCGTTTGCTCCAGCGTTTGGATACCCAGTTCCAGATCGGCAGCGCAAACATAGCAACCACAAATATCGTCGCCATGATAATGTCATTTTGGGGTTCGCGCTGGACCACATATTTCACGTAAAAGAGCAGGCTGGACTGAAGGATATCCACTGAGATCCAGGTCGCCAGGAAAATTCCCAACCCATAACGAAAGGGCACGTTCTTCCAAACCGATCGGATGGATTCTACCAAAGTCGGTTTCTCCAGATCCACCAGGTCTTCCCTCTCCTTCGTTCCAAAGAAAGTCACGAACATGGGCAGGGCCGATACCAGGCCGAAGATTGCCCCCATCAACAGCACCCGGGGGGCATTTTCCGGCCGGAATGACCCTACGATAAGCAGCGGCAGCGTGAAAGCCAGCAGACTGCCAAGAATTGAAAAGAACATTCGGTAGCTGGTCAGGGAGGTCCGCTCATCATAATCTGAGGTCAGCTCCGGGGTCAGCGCAAAGTAAGGCATGTAGAGCATGGTTGCTGATGCCTCAAAGATGATATAGGCCATCGAGTAATAGGCTACCAGAGCTGTTGTGCTTGTAAAATCAGGGCGGTACCAGAGCATGGTAAAAGTCAGCGCCAGGGGAATTGCTCCAAAGAGGAGAAATGGTCGGCGCCTGCCCCAGCGAGTGCGGGTGCGGTCAGAGATATACCCAAAGATCGGATCATTCACGAAATCCCACACTTTGCCGATGCCAATGGGTATGGCCGCGACAGCCGGGCGCAGCCCCACTACTTCAATCATAAAGAACAGGAAATATACCCCCATGATCGTGCTGGTCAGGCTGAAGCCGATGTCTCCAGCACCGTACATTAACTTCTTGACACGAGTTAATTTTCCATCCATTGTTCAATTCCTTGTGGTCTTCTACCTCTATGAAGGTGATTATTATGACTAAACATCCCAGCCCTGAGGGTGACAGTGGAGATGCCCAGGAGTTGAAGCTCTGCTGGCAAAGCTCCCTGAGTTTACTATCCCCAACGGGTAAGAATGAGCTCAATGATCATTCCATAAACAGGGCCTGCCAGAAAAGAAACCCAATCGGAGGCTCCGGTTGTGAAGAAAAAGGGGGCGCTCAGGACCAGGCCCAGCAGCGCACCCCTCACCAGACTGTTCAGTTTTCCCTGAAAGAGCGTGAGCTCACCCGCCAGGCCAATCACCAGCCCCAACAGAACACGGTTGTACCACAGGGAAAACAGCAGCAGCTGATTGTACTGCCCCTCCAAGCGGTATGAGGCTCCCAGAACGCAAAAAACCCCCAGGATGGCTCCAGATAGGACTGAGATCAGCAGGCGTTTCTTAGACATCAAATTCTCTCTTGGTTTCTGGTGGAGGACATGATCATATTGTATCCTACTTGGCTCCTGGGAAAGACCATCTACCGGCGAGATCAGGCGAGATCAGGCTTGACATGTTATAAACTATTTGTTACACTGAACCTACCTAACGGTCGGTAGGTGCTAAATTCATGTCCAGGGATGAAATCCTCCAGGCAGCAGCGCTGATCTTTCAGGAAAAAGGCTACCACGCGGCCTCCATGCAGGACATCGCCGACGCGGTGGCCCTGAAAAAGAGCAGCCTGTACCACCATGTCAACAGCAAGCAAGACATCCTTTATGCCCTGCTCGATGAATCCTTGGAGATGATCCTCGAGCGGTTGCGGGGCGTGTCTTCGCTGGACATTTCCCCCACTGAAAAGATCCGCCGGGCCACTCGAGCGTATTTCTCATTCCTGGCGGAGAACCCTTCCCTATCCTCTGTCCTACTGCTGGAATACCGCTCGCTGGAACCCGATTACAAGGAAAAACACATCCCCCTCCGGGATCAGGTGGATCAGATCTGGAGGGAAATCATTGAAGAGGGCAACACCAAGGGGGAATTCGATGCTCCGGAGCCGGGCTTGATATCCAAGGCTTTGCTGGGAGTGCTCAACTGGACCATCACCTGGTACAGAGAGGACGGACCTCTCTCAGCCGAGGAGATCGCCGACCGATTTGCCGATCTGTTCTTTGCGGGATTGCTTTCCCGCAATGACTTGCCCCCCACCGAAACCCAGGAGGTGTAACCCAAAGCTATCCTGCATTCCCCAATCCCAGCAGATCGCTAGCGTTTCACAACCAGCAACCTATCGCGGTTAAATTAAATTGGAGGTAACCATGTACTCTTTTACTCCTACCGAGGAACAGCAGATGCTTTTAGATGCTGTTAAGCGCTATGCTGACGGAGACAGCCGTCCAGCAGCCAGGGAAGCGGAGGAAAAAACCCAGCTTCCCCCTGAGCTGATAGAAAAAGGCTGGGAGCTGGGTGTGCTGCAGGCATCCATTCCGGAAGAATATGGCGGGTTTGGGGATTACTCCGCGCTGACCGGCGTGCTGGCCGCGGAGGGACTGGCCTACGGGGACCTGGCTGTCGCCCTGGGGGTAATGACGCCCAACCTTTTTGCCCTGCCCCTCCTTCTGGCTGGGTCAGAAGAGCAGAAGAAGACCTACCTTCCCCCGGTGA
Source organism: Anaerolineales bacterium (assembly GCA_024763275.1). Lineage (GTDB taxonomy): Bacteria > Chloroflexota > Anaerolineae > Anaerolineales > UBA11858 > B10-G9. The sequence goes on from JANTFT010000021.1 coordinate 31,175, forward strand.
TCGAAATGGAATGGAAAGCCTACACAGCGGCCCTGATCGAACCGGCTTTTGATTTTGACCCCCTGGAATTGAAAACCACTGCATCCCGAGCAGGGAATGAAATCACTCTCAGCGGGGAGAAGATCTACGTCCCTTATGCGGCGGACGCGGAAATGATCATGGTGTATGCCAACCTGGATGGGAAAACCCAGGGGTTCATCGTTCCTGGCGACGCGGAAGGTTTAACTGTTGGAGAGCAGCAGAAAACCCTGGGCATCCACGCTTATCCGCTTTACAGCTTGACACTTGAGGACGTTAAGATAGCGGCAGATCAGCAGCTCAACGGGCCGGAAGGCCATTCCCTGGAAAAGATCCAGGCTTCCTGGCAGATTGCCCTGGCTTCCCTGGCAGTTGGAGTCGCCCAGGCTGCTTATCAATATGCCATTGACTACGCCAAAGATCGGGAGGTCTTCGGAGTAAAAGTCGCCCAGAAACAGGCGATTGCCTTTATGCTGGCAGAGATGGGGACCGACATCGAGGCAACCAGGCTGTTGGCCTGGGAAGCTGCCTGGATGCTGGACGAAGGCAAAGAGGAAGCCTATAAACACGCTTATCTGGCCTACAGCGGCGCGGTGGACATGGTGATGATGGTCACTGACAGGGCGGTTCAAATACTCGGCGGACACGGCTACATCAGGGAACATCCAGTAGAGCTGTGGATGAGGAACGGACGGGGATTTGCCGCCTTCACCGGATTAGCCATGGTATAGGATCAAACTCTATCCTGGAGGGACCCAGGATAACGAAAGGAGAAAGATCATGATTAGTTTTGAGATGCCCAAACCACTGGTTCAAACCAGCAATGTGGTTGAGACTGTTGCCAAAAACATGATGCGTCCCGTATCTCGCGAAATGGACGAGAATGAACATGAAATCCCCTGGGGGTATATCGAATTCATGCACACAGCCACCAAAGCCCTGGGCTCTTCCTCCATGGCTCCGGACGAGGCTGCCAAGGAGAAAAAAGAAGACCCCGAAAAGAAGAAACGCCCTCCTATTAACTATCAGCGCCTGATGGTGATGGTCGAGACACTCTCCTGGGGAGACGCCGGGATCTATCTCTGCACCCCGGGAGGTATGCTGGGAGCAGCGGCAGTCAGCGCTGCCGGAACCCCCGAACAGAAAAAGCGCTTCCTGAGCAGGTTCAAAGGAGAGAAGCCAGTATTCGACGCTATGGCTATGACCGAACCCCAGGCCGGTTCAGATACCTCAGCTATCCGCACCACTGCGGTGCTGGATGAAAAGACCAATGAATGGGTCCTGAACGGGGAAAAGATCTTTGTCACCGCCGGCCATAAAGCCCTTGTGGATTCCAAAGGGTTCATTGTGGTCTGGGCCAGCCTGGACCTGGAAGCTGGACGGGCCGGGATCCGCTCCTTCATTATTGAGGCGGGCACGCCGGGTTGCAAGGTCACCAAGCTGGAGGAGAAGATGGGAATCAGGGCCAGCGATACTGCTTCGATCGTCCTGCAGGACTGCCGCATTCCCTATGAGAACATCCTGGGTTCGCCCAAAATCGAAAAAAGCACCAAAGGCTACAAGGGAGCCATGCAGACCTTTGACGCTACCCGCCCGATCGTGGCCGCTTCCGCCCTGGGAGTCGCCAGGGCTGCTCTGGAATTCGTCCAGGAGAAGCTGGCGGAAAATGGCGTGGAAGTGCGCTACGGCATTCCGCGTCAGAAGATGACCCACATCGAACATGAGCTCATTGAAATGGAAACCCAGCTCAGGCAGGCCTGGCTGCTGACCGTGAAAGCGCTCTGGATGGCTGACAACAAGAAATCCAACGCCCTGGTCGCTTCCATGAGTAAAGTCAAAGCCGGAAAAGTGGCTACGGTGATCACCCAGAAGGCGGTGGAATTGATGGGGCCTTTGGGCTACAGCCGGGATTATCTGCTCGAAAAGTGGTTCCGGGACGCCAAGATCAACGATATCTTTGAGGGTACCGGACAGATCAACTTACTGGTCGTAGCCCGCAACATCTTGGGCTACCGCGGCAGCCAGCTGCGCTGAGGCAGCCGCTGATCCTGAACAAGGAGAGTAAGCATGGACTATCAAATTAACAAAGCTGTGGTAATTGGATCGGGCACTATGGGGGCAGCCATAGCCGCTCACCTGGTCAACGCTGGCCTGCAGGTTACCCTGCTCGATATCATTCCCAGGGAACTGACAGAAAAAGAAAAGGAGGCCGGGCTGACGTTGGATGCCCCCGAAGTCAGGAACCGGATCGTCCGCCAGGGATTTCAGGCAGCCCTCAATTCACGGCCGGCCAGCTTCTATTCCAAAAGCCTGGGAGACCAGATCAAGCTCGGCAACCTGGAAGATGACTTCGAGCTTATCAAAGAGGCTGATTGGGTAATTGAGGTCATCATCGAAAACCTGAAGATCAAACAGGGGCTGATGGAAAGGATCGATCAGGTGCGGGCTGAAGACACCATCATCAGCACCAATACCTCGGGAATCCCGATCAACGCGATTGCGGAAGGGCGCTCTCAGGGATTCCGGGAGCATTTTCTGGGCACGCATTTCTTCAATCCCCCCCGCTATTTAAAGCTTCTCGAAGTCATCCCCACAGAAAAAACCCTCCCAGATGTCGTGCGGGACATCAGCCATTTTGCTGAGTACCGGCTCGGTAAGGGAGTGGTGCTCTGCAAGGATACGCCCAACTTCATTGCCAACCGGATAGGCTTCGGCAGCGGAGCGTTCGCCCTGGACTACATTCTTCGCAACAAATATTCGGTCAAGGAAGTCGACAGCATTACCGGACCCCTGATTGGCAGGCCCAAGACAGCCACTTTCCGGCTGCTGGACCTGGTGGGCATCGACGTCTGGGATCATGTAGGCAGCAACCTGACCCAGGCCTTACCCGAAGATGATCCGGCTATGCCCTATCTGACCTCTGACATTGCCACTCAGCTAATCAAAGACATGGTGAAGAACGGGCAGCTGGGAAATAAGACCAAACAGGGCTTTTATAAACAGGTCAAAGTGGAAGGGAAGAAGGAATTCTGGCCCCTTAACCTTGAAACCCGGGAATATGAAGCCCCTGAATCGATCCGCTATGACTCCGTTAAGAAAGCTAAGGACATCGAAGATCTGGGGGGACGCCTGACCAGGCTGCTGGAGGGTGATGATCGGGCAGCCAGCCTGATCAAAGCTCTCCTGCTGCAGGGGCTCTCGTATGCCTCGCACTGCATCCCGGAAATCGCCGACACACCCAAACCCATTGACGACGCCATGCGCTGGGGATTCGGCCACGAGGTCGGACCCTTTGAGATCTGGGACATGCTGGGAATTGAAAAAGCAGCAGAAATGATGAAAGCGGAAGGATTTGCCCCGGCTGCCTGGGTAGATAAAATGATCGAAGATGGCCAGAAAGCTTTTTACGAAACGGCTGGGAAACAAAAGACCGCTGTATACGAACCCGCCGCTGGTAAATACATCCCCATCCCACCCAACCCGCAAATTCTGATCTTGAACGAAATCAAGAGCGACCCGGGCAAGGTGCTGGGCCGTAATACCAGCGGATCGCTGATAGATCTGGGAGATGGCGTCGCCTGTGTGGAATTCCAGACCAAGCTGAACGTCATTGATGAGGACACCATCAACCTGATGGATATGGCTCTCGATCGTGCTCTGGAAGACAATCTCAACGGGATTGTGATCGGCTGCAATGCCGAGAATTTCAGCGCCGGTGCCAACCTGTTCGGGGTTGTGATGGCTGCCCAGAACCAGATGTGGGAGCAGCTTGACCTGCTGGTCCAGAAGCTGCAAAAAGTGAATATGCGCATGCGCTATTTCCCCAAACCAGTCATAGTGGCGCCGGCAGGCCTGGCGCTGGGAGGCGGCGCGGAGATCACCATGCACGGAACCGGGGTGGTAGCAGCCGCGGAGCTGTATATCGGCCTAGTGGAGGTGGGAGCCGGCGTGATCCCTGCCGGTGGGGGAACCAAGGAAATGGTCCGCAGGATCATCAACCCGCCCCTTCGCACCAGAGACGCAGTTGCCTTTCCATACTTTCAGCGTCTCTTTGAACAGATTGGCCAGGCAAAAGTAGCCACCAGCGCAGTGGAAGCGCGTGAGCTGGGCATTATTAGTCCCTGTGACAGGATCGTGATCAACCGAGACCATCTGCTGGCGGAAGCGAAAAGAGAGGTCCTGCATCAGGCTCAGGCAGGATATCGACCTCCCCCTGCTGAGAAGGTCTATGCGGCCGGTCGGGACGTGCTGTCAGGTTTGAAGGCCGGTCTGTACAACTTCAAAGAAAGCGGTTTTATCACTGAATATGAAGCGGTTATCGGCAGCAAACTGATCCAGGTTATGACCGGAGGGAATATATCCCAACCTGAGTGGGTGGAGGAACAGTATTTCCTGGACCTGGAAAGAGAGGCTTTTATGAGTCTGTGTGGTGAAAAGAAAACCCAGGAAAGGATGTGGAACCTGCTCCAAACAGGCAAAGTGCTGCGGAACTGAGATGGGTTCCCGGACAAATACCCGGGTACAACCCGACGTTCCGAACAGAAGGGCAAGGAGATATCCATGATAGAAATCAGAGATCCGAAATTCGATCCAGTCATCGTAGCTGCCGCCAGAACCGCAGTTGGCAAAGCCAAGCGGGGCACGCTAAAAGACACCCGTCCGGAAACCCTGGCAGCGGAGGTGATCAAGGATCTTCTTAAACGGGCTGGAGGTCTGGATCCTCATGAGCTCAACGATCTGATCATCGGCTGCGCCTTTCCGGAAGGCGAGCAGGGAATGAACATCGCCCGGCTGATCGGGTTCCGGGCTGGACTGCCTGTAGAAGTGCCCGCTGAAACCGTCAACCGCTTCTGCTCTTCCGGTGTGCAGAGCATCGCTCATGCTGCCCAGGCCATCTCAGCCGGCTACATTGAGGCTGCCATCGCCGGCGGTGTCGAGGTGATGAGCATGGTTCCCATGACCGGATACAAGTTCAGCCCCGATGCCACATTGGCGGACGAATATCCCGAAGCCTATACGAATATGGGCATCACTGCAGAAAATGTGGCCGACAAGTACCAGATCACCCGTGAGGACCAGGACAAGTTCGCCCTGCAGAGCAACCTCAAAGCTCACCAGGCAGTAGAAAGCGGTCTGTTTGACTCCCAGATAGTCCCCCTCCTGCTGGAAATCGTCACTCCCCACGAAACCCGCCAGATCGAGTTCAAACGCGACGAGGGCCCCCGGGGGGATACCAGCCTGGAAGCCCTGGCGAATCTGCGGCCGGCTTTCAAACAGAACGGCACAGTAACAGCAGGGAATTCCTCCCAGATGTCTGACGGCGCAGCGGGTGTGGTGATCATGTCCAAAGCCAAAGCCGACGCCCTGGGTTTAAAACCGCTGGCCCGCTTTGTTTCCTTCGCAGTTGGCGGCGTTCCCCCGGAGATCATGGGCATGGGCCCGGTCAGCGCGGTACCTAAAGTGCTGGACAGGACCGGACTTACCCTCGCTGACATCGAGCTGATCGAGCTGAATGAGGCCTTCGCCTCCCAGTCGGTGGCTGTCATCCGTGAATTGAAGCTGAATGAGGAGATTGTCAACGTCAACGGTGGGGCCATAGCTCTCGGCCATCCCTTAGGGTGCACCGGGGCGAAATTGTCTGTGCAGATGATCTACGAACTGAAAAGAAGAGATCTGGAGCTGGGCCTGGTCACCATGTGCATCGGCGGTGGCATGGGAGCAGCAGCGATCTTTCAGAATTTGAACTGAGATTCTTCATTTCCAAGGAGAAAATATGGCTGAATACACTGTGAAAGAACTTATCTTCAACCACGAAAAGGCTTTTATGCCTGAAAAAGCAGCCGGGCTGGACGCGGTGATCCAGTACCACCTGACCGGTGAGGAAGGCGGGGACTACATCATCACCATCAAAGATGATAAATGCAGCGTCGCTGAAGGGGTCGCGGAAGACCCGGTGATGACCCTCACCTCAGATGGAGCATATTTCCGGGACGTGCTGCTTGGAAAGGCTGACGGCATGAAAGGCTTCATGGACGGCAAATTGCAGCTGGCAGGCGATCTCAACCTAGCCATGAAGCTGACCAGTTTCTTCAAAATGGGTGGATAGATCTCCAGCAGGCAGAATGGATTGAGAGATGACCAGCCTGGACCGCTGTTCCTGCCTGCCTGGCTAGGATCGGCTCTCCAGTCACCTTAAAACAAACAAGGGGCTGTCTAAAAAGTCAGCCCCTTTTTTAGCTTAATGGATGAAATTTGAGGAAAAAGGATGGCTTTTCAAAAAAAACAAAAAGTGGCCGCTAAGCAGCAGCCACCT
>JANTFT010000022.1 GCA_024763275.1 Anaerolineales bacterium
CGCGTAAACAAATCCCACTCCCAGAATGACCGCCCCCAGAGCCACTATTATGGCATTATTTAATATCACTGTAAAATTCCCTTGATTGTTCCTATTTTAATATACGTAACATATTAGTCCAACCCATGTTACAGAACTGTAATTAAAGATGGGCAAAGACCCATTCATCTTACCCGAATGGTCTGCTGGCAGGGCTGGTGGGGGTTTTCTGGGTCCAGATCGCTCTGTCCCTGGGGTTGGTCGCCAGGAAATATCTGACGGGAGCGATCGGTTCAATTCTGGGGGCATTGACAGTCTTCTTTATCGGGGGCGGCCTGGCAATGGTCCGGGCCAACCAGGACGCCGTCCTCTGGATCGCCTGGTTCTTCCCCAATACCTACGCGGTCGATCCTCTGAGAGACCTGGTTTTATTCAACACCTGGCCGGTGGACTTCGCTCCAACCCTTCTGAAACTGACAGGATTCGCTCTGCTGGGAATTCTGTGGGGAAGCCTTTTCGCCCATCGAAAACTCCGAACCCTGGATTAAAACAAAAGGCTGCGCTATCATCTTGCAGCGCAGCCTCTCTTCTAGAATATCATCCGGCTTTGATAGGAATCTTCTTGATCCTGGCCCCTTCGGATTTAGGCATTCGCAATTCCAGCACACCATCGGCAACGACCGCTTCGATCTTTTCAGGGTCGATCTCCTTGGTCAAGCGGAATTTGCGATGGTAATCTCCCGGCACATACTCACTGTAGGTGACCGAGTACCCTTCGTGCTCCTCGGAGCTGTTAAAAGCATCTATTGAAAGAACGTTCTTGTCCAGGGTGATGTCCACCGCATCCCGATCCACTCCCGGAACATCGGCAACCAGCACGATCATCTCATCGGTTTCGTAAATGTCGGTCTTGGGAACAAAGCACTGGCGCTCTCGGGTTCTTTCGAGACCTTCGTGTTCAACAACTTCCTGATCAGTAACCTGAATGGCTTTTTCTTCCTTTTTAGTCATGGTCAATACCTCCATCTGTCTTCAACGCTGTCGGTCAGCGAGCTTTGACAGCAATCTTCTTGGGCTTATCCACTTCAGCCCGGACAAGGGAAATTTCCAGAATACCATTCTTGAACACTGCCTGGGCCTTGTCTGGATCTACCATGAACGGCAGCTGAATGGTACGGGTGAACTTACCATAACTTCGCTCCTGGCGATGGTACTTGACCTCATCCCCCATCTGTTCTTGTTTTCTTTCCCCTGAGAGAGTAAGGGAATCCGCCGTGATATTGAGGTCAATATCATCGGCATTGATGCCAGGCAGCTCCGCGGTAATGATCAGTTTATCTTCGCTGGTCCAGATATTGATCGCGGGAAAACCCAACGGAGAGAACGAACGCATTCCGAAAGGAACCTCCATCAGGCGGTTCATCTCCCGCTGGAGCTGATCCAGTTCACGCCATACACTGGGCATTCTAAATCTTCTATACATAGCATCCACCTCCTCAAGCTTTTTTTCTTCCACTGAAACTATACAATATTCAGGTTAGAAAAATGTATAAGGAAAATATGAAATCCATAAAAAATTAGCGCTTGATCCTGCGTTATCTGGATTGAGAGCTGACAGGCAATTCACTCAAGGTCTCTCCTGCGGTTTAGCGATCAGGGTTTCAGAGATTTGGCCCACCTCGGCGAACAAGCCAAATGGGGGAAGGGGTACGAACAGCGCCCAGACATGGCAATAAAAAAAGACGCTCCTGGGAGTGTCTTCTTAGTAGCGGGGCCAGGATTCGAACCTGGGACCTCCGGGTTATGAGCCCGACGAGCTGCCACTGCTCTACCCCGCGTTGGTATGGACTGCAGATTATAGCATGCGGAAAAACTCCGGTCAAGGTTTGGTAGAGAAAAACAAATCCCACCAGATACGAAAGAAGTTCTTAGGTTCTGGTGTTGGAGTGTGGATCAGGATCTGCGGGGCAGGTGTGCCTTCAACTGGCACGATAGCGATCCGCTGATCCCCTTCGCGGATCCATCTGCGCTCATTATAAGCCCACTGCTCGACTGCTTCATCAGAACTCGCCCAGACAACCTGGGTTGCCAGCGCTCCGGTGGTCGCCGTCAGGGCAGACAGTGTCTGCTGGGCATTCTCATATTCTCCTGACAGGCGCTGATAATCCGCGATCCGGCCCACAAAAACGATCATCCAGAACACTATCAGTGCCAGGAATCCCACCAAAAACACCATTTTTCCCCGTTTCAAATCCATAGTTTAATCCTAACCCAGATTTGACCTCACTGCAACATCCCCTGACTTGCAAGATTGCTGCCATCCAGAGAGAGGGACCCGGTCCCTCTCTCTGGAAGAAAAAAAAGTCCCTAACGCGAGGTTAGAGACCCTTTCTGTGCCGAAGGTGGGAGTCGAACCCACATGGGCGTAAAGCCCACTACGCCCTGAACGTAGCGCGTCTGCCTGTTCCGCCACTTCGGCTGGATAGTAGCTTGCAGGGGCAATTTTACCCTGACTTGTATTTTTGTCAACCTTCCCGGTGGAATTCTCTCCAGCGGGGATATCCTCTAAAATATTATCTGTGCTCACCGGGGGAATCCACCCTGAACCCGTGCTATAATTCAGGCAGGTGCTCCCTATGAACCACTTGCATTTTAATGCCAACCCCACCAATTTGCCCCTCAATTACCTGGGCTATTCATTATTGATCATCCTGGCCGTGGCTGCGGCACTGGTCAAAGTTTACCTGCTGTGGCGCAAAGGCAGATTCACCCAGGGCTACCGGATGATCCTGGGGTTGCTGGGACTGTTCCTTGTCCGCCTGATAACTTTTTTGATCACCTACCTTGGCTGGCAAACCTATCGCCAATTCACTCCCGGCCTGACCGCGCTTGACCAGATCAGTTCCCTGATCGGCATCATCCTGATCCTCTGGCTGTGGAATTTCCCGGAACGCAGCCGGGGTGTGGACATCGCAGTAATCTTACTGGGTCTGATGACAGCAGCTATGGCCGTCGGCCTGTTAACCAGATTCTCATCCCTCTTACAAGGGCTGCTGGGATCAATTTCCTTCTGGCAGGATCTGTCAATTGTCTGGTTGGTAGTCGGGATCGGCTTGATATTGATCCGCAAACCCAATCTCTGGTCTTACGGATTATTCATGCATATCATTCTGATGCTTGGATCGTTCCTGGCCGTTCTGAGCACGCAGCTGGAAGCCCTTCACCTGGCCCAGTTAGTCGCCTATCCGCTGCTGCTGGCACTGGGAGATCGGTTCCCGATTGGCGAACCCAGACAGATAGGCCTGCCCCAAACCGACCAGCAGGGGCGCAAGCATTTCAGCGTTGAAAAGAAGATCCTCTCCGTCATCCAGCAGCTATTTGACAACAATGATCCGGCAGGCATTCTTTATAAGATCGCCCAAACCGCCGCTTATCTGATCCTGGCAGACTTGACCATGGTCATAGATACACCTGACAAACACGGCAAGATCCGGATCATTGCCGGTTATGACCTGATCCGGGAAGAACCCCTCCAGGCCCTTACCCTGGAAAGTAAAAGCATCCCTTTGATCTCCAATTACATCGAGCGCGGAAAGATGCTCCATATTCCCGCCAGCAGCACCTCAAGAGACCTCTCCCATCTGGCGAAAATGCTGCAATTAAGCAGACCCGGGCACCTGCTGGTATCTCCCGTCTATGTCGCTGGCGCTAATAAAACCATAGGCGTCATCCTGTTTTCGCCTTTCTCAAACCGACCCTGGACCAAGGAAGATCAGAATTACATCCGGCTGCTTTGCAAGCTCTTTGAAAGTGCCTTCAAATACCGCCTTATCTCCCAGAATGGGGATAGCGAAGGGGTGAAAAGCTCCATCCGCGACCTGTCTGCCAAGCTCAGCGAACTCACCCAGGAAAAACAGAAACTGCGCGAGGATATCGCTGTATTATCAAGAGAGCATCAGAATCTGCTCCAGGATCAGAATGCTCTGCAGAAAAAATACGACAATTTGATGAACTGGGGAAACTCTCTCCAGCGGCACCTGGCCATGCTGGTAGACCTCTCCAAAAAGGAATCTACCGAGGCGCTCCGCAAATACATCGCTGTTGTTGAGAAGGAAATCGAACAGGTTCAGGACGAGGTCGCATATCAGGGATCTGAAGGCAAATCGACGCCCGAACAGGAGCAAAAGGCCAAAAGCCCGGATATAGATCCGGACAGCGGCCGGCCCGCCAACCTGAAAGAGGCGATCCTCTCCTGTCTGGAGAGCATGCAGACGGAAATTGAAGTGAAAAATCTCCTCACCACGCTGGATCTGCCAGAAGATCCCCCTCTGCTGAAGATGAACCATGCTCTGTTCCGGGAAATATTTTCTTTCCTGCTCGCCAACGCAGTGATGGAGAACGATCCTGAAAGCGAGATCCGCATCCGAACCCAGATTTATGCGGAGGACCACACCCAGCGTTTTGCTCATATTAAAATCTCCGACCAGGGGGAGGGCTACTATCCCGATGAAATTACTGGCATATTGAATGACCACCTGACCTCTGAACAGCAGGAACAGCTGAGTCAGGTTATGACCAACCTTTACGTAACCAAAAACCTGGTGGAAAACGAAGGGGGAAGAATGTGGGTGGAAAGCAAACCAGGATCCGGGACCACTGTCAGTCTCCTGCTGGCTTTCCTATAGGATTCAAATTGAGACCTGAACTTACACTGGTACGTTTCTTGCTACAATCCTGGACAAGGGTTGCAGGTAAGAACCCTTGTCCAGCGCTTAAAATGCTCTGTATCAGTCCGGGAGCTCAACCTCGAAAATGGGTGCAGCTTGAGTCTCCCAATAGACCGGCCAGATTTCTGGCAATCAAATATGCTTAAGGAAAAACGCTATCTTCCCTTTCTCATCGGCTTGATTTTGATAGGTCTGGTTATCCTGGGATTCCAATTGCGCCAGGGGCTCCCATCATCTCCCGGCGAAATCATCAGCAAGGCACCGCCCGGGTCTACCCCTACAGCGACTGCCTTCCAACCGCTGGCCTCCACTCCAACCTATCTGCCAACGGATTATCCTACCCCAACTATAACCTTTACGCCTACTCCCGAGCTGATCAGGCCGGTCAGCAATACCAGGGGGGTGGACCCAATTCGGCAGCCTGATAACCAGCTAAATATCCTGCTATTGGGCTCGGATCAGAAGTTTAAGGGAGCGATTGGGAGAACCGATACGATTATCCTGCTGACAATCAACACCGAGGAGGATACCGTGCATCTGACTTCCTTCCCGCGCGATTTGTACATCTATATCCCGGGCTGGACGAATCAGAGAATCAACACAGCTTTTGCACATGGAGGTTTTCAGCTGCTGCAGAACACTATGCTGCACAATTTCGGGGTCAAACCAGATTATTATATGCTGGTCAATCTGTGGTCTTTTGAATACTTTGTGAACGATCTGGGGGGAATCTATGTCAACGTGCCCCGCACGATCTGCGATGATAAGTGGGGGGAAGGCCAAAGCCATTGTGTATTTCCCGGCAATCAATTGATGTACGGCAGGGAAGCTCTCTGGTATGTCCGATCCCGGGTGACCACCAATGACTTCGATCGCAATTACCGCCAGCAGCTGGTGCTGGGAGCCATGTTTGACCGTTTGCTGTCGCTGAACACACTGTCCAGATTGCCCCAAATGTACAACACATACGTGAATAACGTGACCACAAATCTGGACCTGCAAACCATCCTGGAATTGGCTCCCCTGGCAGCGAAACTGAGTGACAAATCCCACGTTAAACAGTACTTTATCAACCAGGATTCTGTGACCGACTGGGTAACCCCGGGCGGAGCCCAGGTACTGCTGCCTGATTTCAATGCCATTCACAAGATATTGAAAAAGGCCTTGAATTCTCCTTAATAAGGGTGAGCAATAGCCGCAGAGGATCGAAGAAGGGGCAGGAGACCAAGCAAGTGAGGATATGATATGTTAACCGGAAAAGGAATGTTCATCTGGAAGATCCAGAACTGCCATAACGGCAGTATCAGTGAGATCACCCGCCGGGCTGTCAAGTCCAATTACAGCCATGTGCTGGTCAAAATAGCCAACGGGATATACAGCTACAACTATGACTGGGAAAAGAACATCGATCTGGTCCCCCCACTCGTGGCTGCTTTAAAAGCTGAAGGCATCCAGGTCTGGGGCTGGCATTATCTCTTTGGCGATCAGCCCGGCCAGGAAGCTTCCAAAGCCATCAGCCGCATCCGAGAACTTGGTGTGGATGGCTATGTCATCAATGCCGAGGGGCATTATAAAGGCAAATACAGCGCGGCCACTACCTTTATGAATCAGCTTACAGGAGCAATCAAGGGCATCCCCATCGCGTTGAGTTCTTACAGATATCCTAACTACCACCCTCAGCTGCCCTGGAATGAGTTCTTGAAAAAATGTGATCTGACCATGCCCCAGATATACTGGATGTTTGCCCATAACCCGGGAGCGCAGCTCAAGAAAAGCATTGCCGAATTCCAGAATTTAAAATATACACCTCCTATATTCCCCACCGGCGCCGCTTTCACAGAATATGGCTGGACCCCGACCGTAGCGGAAATCGTCGAGTTCATGCAAACAGCCAAGAATTTAAAACTGGCTGGAGTCAATTTCTGGGAATGGGGAAATATGCACACCTACCTCCCTGCGCAGTACTACCGCACCATCCGGGATTTCGACTGGCAAGGAGGAACAACACCCCCCCGGGATATTTCCGAGCAGTATCTGGCTGGCCTGAACGCTCACAGCGCCGAGCAGCTGCTGGGTCTATACAGGGATGACGCTGTCCATATCACCAGCGAGCGCACGGTGCAGGGCAAAGCAGCGATCAAAAGCTGGTTTGAATCCTTATTTACGGAAATACTGCCAGACGCTACTTTTAAATTGGCTGGTTTCAGCGGATCAGGCAGTACACGGCAGATCAGCTGGACAGCCAGTTCATCCGCAGGAGCTGTCCAGGATGGCAGAGACACTCTCGGCTTGATTGAAGGCAGGATCGCCTACCACTTTTCAGAATTTTCTATCAGTAAATAAAACCCCGGCTAACCCTTTACTCCTGGGCGTAAAGTCTCCCAGGGGATGGTCAGCAGGGTAACCTGGTCGTCTTCCTTGATATCGACTACCTGCTTGCCTTTCTGGGCAGCTCGCGAACTCAGGGGAGCGGCGTCCAGTCGGGCGGATTTTGGCGAATATTTTTCAAGGTGGACAGTTACCCTCATGGTTCCTTTGCCTGCCGTCATGCCTGCCAGCTCATCACCATCGGGAAGCTTCCAGGCTATGACTCCTTTGCCGTATCTTCTCTGCTGTGGAAAATCATCAGCTTTGACCCTTTTAGCCCTGCCTGAGGTGGTCAGGAAGAAGATCTCACCTTTGATCGGCAGAACTTCCATACCTACGATCCGGTCGTTTTCCTCAAGCTTCATGCCGTTCACTCCGGCGGCCACCAGGCCCATCGGCCGGACATCCTCTTCGGAAAACCTGATCGCCATTCCCCGGCGGGTCGCCAGGAAAATATCCTTTTCTCCATCGCTGAGCCGGAGAGAAACCAGCCTGTCGCCTTCATTCACTTTGACCAGGGTAAAGAGCTGAGCAGAAGGACCGGGCAGTTCCCCGATCTCAGTCTTCTTCAACATGCTCTGGGCTGTGATGGTAATGACATACCAATTCTCATCCCGGTCTTCCTTGGGAGGAAGCCCGAAGACCGCCCCCAGCCTGGCATCCTTCTGAAAGGGTGTCAGGGTTGAAAAATGAGCCCCCTGGCTGGGCTTGGAAACTTCCGGCACAGAATGGGCCGGAACAGCGGCCGCCTCACCTGACTCGGACACCAGGAAGAGAGTATCACGCGTATTTACCCTGACCAACCAGCTGGGCACATCCCACCCGCTCGGTCGGGGGGGATCATTGCCCGCTGTCCGGGAAATCAATCCATCGCGGTTGATCATCACCCAGACATTTTCTGACGGCGTCAGATGGGACAGCTTCATGGAGGCCCCCTCCAGACCTCCCTCCACCATGGCAATCTGGGTTCTGCGCGGGTCGCCAAATCTCTCCTTGATCTCCTGGAGGGAAGCCGCCACGACCTCCCGCATCTTCTTGGGAGATTTCAGCAGACCGGTAAGTTCCTTGATCTCTTTCTGGGTTTGTTTATATTCTTCCTCGATCTTCTTACGCTCCATCCCCGCCAGCCTGCGCAGCGGCATGTCCAGGATAGCCTGAGCTTGAATTTCTGTCAGGGAAAATTCTCGCATCAGATTGTTTTTGGCTGTTTGCGCGGAGCGGGATTTGCGGATCAGATCAATGACGGCATCCAGATTGTCCAGCGCGATCACCAAACCTGCCAGGACGTGTTCCCGGGCCTGAGCTTTTTTCAGATCATACTGGCTGCGCCTTTTGACGATTTCCAGGCGGTGCTCCAGATACACCCGCAGGGCGTCTTTAAGATTGAGAAGGGTGGGTTCCCCATTCACCAGGGCAAGTATGATAATGCTGAAAGTATTCTCCAGAGTAGAGCGCTTGTAAAGGTTCTCCAGGACCTCTTCCGGCTGGGCGGACTTCGTCAATTCGATCACAATGCGCATGCCCTGACGATCGGACTCATCCCGCAGATCAGCAATCCCCTCGATTTCCTCGTCCCGAACCAGCTTGGCTATCCTCTCCAGGACGGTGACCTTTTTAGTCATATAGGGAATTTCCGTGATAACGATCCTGTGTCTGCCTCGCGACATCTCCTCTATGATCGCCCTGGCCCTGATCTTTACTTTTCCGCGACCTCCCCCGTAAGCGCTCTTCAAGCCGCTCCTGCGCTGGTCCTCAATGATCACCCCTCCGGTAGGAAAATCCGGCCCCTGGATAAATTGGGTCAGCTCCTCCACGGTGATCTTATCCATGGATTTCCAATTTTTCAGCATATAATCCAGGGCATCCACCACCTCTCCCAGGTTGTGAGGAGGAATACTGGTTGACATGCCGACAGCAATCCCTGTTACGCCGTTAACCAGCAGATTCGGGAAGGAGGCTGGCAGCACATCTGGCTCCTGCAGGGTGCCGTCGAAATTATCCCTGAACTCAACAGTATTCTTTTCAAGGTCCTCCAGCATCAGGGTCGCCGTGGGGGCCATGCGGGCTTCGGTGTAGCGCATCGCCGCCGGGGAGTCACCATCGATCGATCCGTAGTTGCCCTGCCCGTCCACCAGAGGGTAACGCATGGAAAAGTCTTGGGCCATGCGGGCCATGGATTCATAAACTGCCATATCCCCATGGGGATGGTATTTACCCAGGACCTCACCAACGATGCGAGCGGATTTCTTATAGGATGACTCCGGGCCCATCTTCATGTCATACATGGCATAGAGAATGCGGCGATGGACTGGCTTCAGCCCATCCCGGGCATCCGGCAGCGCCCGGGATACAATCACGCTCATGGCGTAATCCAGGTAGGCTTGCTGCATCTCATCGTCGATATCAATCGGTCGTACCAGACCAAAATCCATAATTCCTCCAACTACAATACAAGACGGAATACGATAAATGCGGTTTTTTCTCCACGTTTCGTATTCCGTATTTGTACCACTTTCAGTGCCTGCTGGGAATTGAACCGTGGAGCATTATAACATGAAAAACCTTTCCCCCGGAAAACTTCCCCCCGGGAATGACCCTGGTGGGAACTAGAATGGTTCGTATGATGCAAAGTATCTGGAGAGAAATCAACGCTTGGCCTTGAGATCAGGGGGCAGCGCTGGACAACCATCCAGAAGTTAAACAAAGCAGGCGGCTTCCAGCTGGAAGCCGCCTGCAATTTCTGTCAATACAATCCCCTGTCTTAGGACTGGTCTTCCTCAACAGCCTGATCTTCCAGATCCTGGATGACCGTGTCCTCGGTGATCTCGTCTACCACAGCGGCTTCTTCCTCTTCTTCACTTTCAGCGCTCTCATTTTCAGTCTCTGGCTCTGGCTCCGGCTCTGGAGCGAATGGACCGCGCTTGAAGCCGGTCCCAGCCGGGATCAGCTTGCCGATGATCACATTCTCCTTCAGACCAAAGAGTGGGTCTTCATCTCTGTTGACCGCTGCCATGGTAAGGATCTTGATCGTGTGCTGGAAGGAAGCGGCTGAGAGGAACGAATCCGTATTCAGCGCAGCCTTGGTGATTCCCAGCAGCACATCATTGTATTTCAGAGGACGCTTACCTTCCGCGAGCAGCTGCTCGTTCTCCTTGATGACTGCGATGCGATTGGTCAGCTCCCGCGGCAGGGTCTCGGAATCACCAGAGTCTATCACGTTGACCCGGGACATCATCTTGGCTATCACGATCTCGAAATGCTTGTCGTGGATATTCTGGCCCTGGGAGCGGTACACTTTCTGGACTTCAGAGAGCATATAGCGCTGGCAGGCTTCCCGGCCCCGGATGCGCAGGATATCGTGAGTGTTCAATGAGCCCTCGGTCAGCCGCTGAGCCGGTTCGACCATGTCGCCATCTTCTACAGCCAGCCGGGCATTGCTGGGAATCTCATAGAACTTCTCGTCTTTCATTTCCCGGGAAATAATGATCGTGCGGCCCTCTATACGCACACGCCCAGCGTTCTTGGCTTCCAGCTGATTGTCTGCATCAAGCGATGCGATCACATCGCCAGCTTCCACTTCATCTTCGTCATTTACCCGGCGGCGCCAGTACTTTTCCAGCTCATAGCTGTCGCTGACCATCTCGCTATGAGTGACGCGGACCACCCGCATATCACTGTAGCGATCCGATTTCTCAATACTCACCCTTCCGGCTATTTCAGTCAGCACAGCCTCGCCTTTAGGTGCTTTGCGGGCTTCAAAGAGCTCCTCCACACGGGGCAGACCGGTGGTGATATCACTGGCCGCAGCTACACCTCCGGAGTGGAAGGTCCTCAGAGTAAGCTGGGTTCCTGGTTCACCAATCGATTGAGCGGCCACAATACCAACCGTAGCACCCAATTCAACCGGTTCTCCGCGGCCTAGATCCAGACCATAGCATTTGGCGCACAGGCCGTATTCCAGTTCACAGGTCAATGGGGAATAAACCCGGACGCTATCGACATTTGATCGCTGGATCTTCCGGGCAATATCCCTGGTGGCCAGGGTTCCCTTTTCCACCAGGATTTCCCCGGTCTCATTGTCAACCACGTGAGCGGCCAGCACCCGGCTGAACACCCGCTCCTGTAAAGTTTGACCGGCAACATCCTCGTCCCGTTCCAGGACAATGGAATTTTCAGTGCCGCAGTCCTCGGCGTTAATGATGGCATCCTGGGAAACATCCACGAGCCGGCGGGTCAGATAACCGGCATCGGCTGTACGCAGGGCAGTATCAGCCAGGCCTTTACGGGCACCATGGCTGGAGATGAAATATTCCAGGGCGGTTAGGCCTTCCCGGAAGCTGGAGCGAATCGGCAGAGGGATGATCTGGCCAGATGGGTCAGCCATCAAGCCCCGCATACCAGCCAGCTGGGCAACAGGTCCAAAACCGCCTTTCGTGGCCCCGGACAAAGCCATTACGGCCATATTGCCGTGGGGATCCATGTTGGCCTTGACGGCGTCACCAACCAGAGAGGTTGTTTTCTGCCAGATATCGATGACCCGGTCGTCCTGCTCCTGGGCTGTCAGCAAACCACGCCGGAAGCTGCGTTCCACCGTACGGACCTTTTCCAGAGCATCGGCTACAATCTGTTCCTTTTCGGGTGGGATCTGCAGGTCTCCGACTGCGATGGAATAGCCGGACTTGGTGGCATACTCAAACCCCAGATCTTTGATCTTGTCAGCAGCCCGGGTAGTTGTCTCATTATCGCAATACTCATAAATCTCGGTGATCAGGTCTTTGACGTCGCCCTTGACCAGGGACCAGTTCACAAACTGCACCTCTGGCGGCAGAGCCATATTGAAGAGCGTCCGTCCTACCGTGGTGTCAATCACCCTTTCCTCAGGGGCGACCATCCGCTCACCATCTTCGTTGTACCAGGTTTCAGCGAGCAGTCTGATCTTCGTGGGAACCTTTATCTGCCCCAGCTGATAAACGAATTCAACCTCATCCATAGAGGAAAAAACCCTTCCATCCCCAGGATAAGGCCGCTCGTCATCCCTGGTCAGGAAATATACTCCCATTACCATATCCTTGGCAGGGGCGATGATTGGCTCACCGTTGGCTGGTTTCAGCAGGTTCTTGGTAGAGAGCATCAGCTCCCGGGCTTCCTGAACCGCTTTTTCTGAGAGCGGTACATGGACTGCCATCTGGTCACCGTCAAAGTCCGCATTGAAAGCCGGGCAAACCAGAGGGTGGAGCTGAATGGCGCTGCCTTCGATCAGCTGCGGCTCAAAGGCCTGGATGCCCAGGCGGTGCAGCGTGGGAGCCCGGTTGAGCAGAACCGGGCGGCTCTTAATGGCTTCATCAAGGGCTTCCCAGACTTCCGGGCGGTTGCGCTCAATCAATCGTTTAGCACCTTTGACGTTGGTGGCAAAACCCCGTTTTTCCAAGATGGAAATGACGAAGGGACGGAAAAGCTCCAGAGCCATCTTTTTGGGCAGACCGCACTGGGACATTTCCAATTTAGGACCGGATACGATCACGGAGCGTCCTGAATAATCCACTCGCTTTCCGAGCAGGTTGCGGCGGAAGCGGCCCTTTTTCCCTTTCAGCATATCACTGAGGGATTTCAATTCACGGCGTCCGCGGCGCGAGAGGGCTTTCCCGCGCTGGGAATTGTCGATCAGGGAGTCAACCGCTTCCTGCAGCATGCGCTTTTCATTGCGGACGATCACGTCCGGAGCGCCCAGCTCCAGCAGCCGCTTCAGGCGGTTGTTGCGGTTGATTACCCGGCGGTAAAGGTCATTCAAATCCGAGGTGGCAAACCTGCCGCCATCGAGCTGCACCATCGGCCGCAAATCAGGGGGGATGACCGGCAGTACAGTAAGGATCATCCATTCTGGCTGGTTCTCTGTGTTCCGGAAAGCATCAACGACCTTCAAGCGCTTAATGGCTTTTTTACGCTTCTGCTTGCTGCCGGTGGTTCGAATCTCATTCCAAAGCTCCTCAGAAAGAGCATCCAGATCCAGGCGCTTGAGAATATCATAAAAAGCTTCCGCGCCCATCTCTGCCTGGAAGATCTGTCCCCAATGGTTGCGCAGTTCCCGGTATTCGGCCTCTCCCAGAAAGGTCAGCGGCTGTAAATTCAACAACTCTTCCCGGAGGCGTTTGTATTCGGACTGAGCGGAATTGATTGCCAGGTCCAGGGTATCGCGGAGCTGATTGATTTCCTGGGTAGTTTCAGCCCGCACTCTGGCCACATCCAGTTTGACATGCTCCAGCTCATCTTCTTTGGCCTCTTTGAGACCGTCCTCGATCTCGGTCAAGCGGGCTTTGACCACGTCCTGAATGTTAGCGATATGGGAGGTGCTGATCTTTTCCCCTTTCTTGACAATGACGACATCCGTGTCCGGGAAGATCAGGTCAGATTTGGCAGTCTCATCAATGCTGTCCTGCAGGGTCTTTTCAAGCTTCTGGCCATGTTTGATGACCGGATCCAGCTCCAGAGCGATCTGTTCGTCAAAACGGGTTCTGACATCTTCCTGTTTGGCTTCCAGCTCGATCAGTCTTTCTTCCCGCTCCAATTCCTTGAGCTTAATCTCTTCGCTCAGGTTCTCTCCCACTTCACCCTCACCGGAGGTAAAGCGGGTATCGAGCTGTTCCAGAGCTCGCTTACGGCCTTCTTCATCTACATAGGTAACAATATACTGGGCAAAATACAGGACCCGGTCCAGGTCCCGACGGGACATATCCAGTAAACGTCCCAGGATGGAGGGAATACGGCGGGAGAACCACAGGTGGGCGACCGGAGCAGCCAGCTCAATGTGCCCCATGCGCTCACGGCGTACGGCTGAACGGGTTACCTCTACACCACATTTATCACAGACAATACCTTTATAGCGAATGTTCTTGTATTTGCCGCAATGGCACTGATAATCCCGGATAGGTCCAAAAATGGCTTCACAGAACAGACCATCTTTCTCGGGGCGCAGTCTCCGGTAGTTGATGGTTTCTGGTTCCAGGACTTCTCCATATGACCAGCTGCGGATGATTTCTGGCGAAGCTAACCCGATGCGAAGTTTTTGTATCCCCGTAGTTTTCACTCGAAAACCTCCTGTACGTTCGTGCTATCAACCGCTGAAACTATAATCCCAGATCATCCACCATCCAGCCTGACTTAGACCCTAAACCCACAACACCCCCTCCCGATTCCTCCCTGCAGGAATCAGCCAGGGATCTCCTGTATCATGATCAATTGTGAGGTCTGTTTGTGTCCAATAAGCGGCACCGTCAGCCAGGAAAGAAGTCTTAGTACCAGCACGCACAAAAGCAAGCGCAAAAGAGATCGCTCTTTAGCGCTCGCATTCTGTGAGAGAATTGATATTTAACATGCAACAAGCAATTATACAGGCTGAAAGGGGTCCAGTCAAGAGGGATTTCCCCCAACCTCTATCCAGAGCGTACCCGAGATTGCCCCCTTCAAGCCCTGGAATTTTTGTAAGGAAAGTCTACCACAATCAACCCCTTCTTTCCATACTCATCCGGATAGTTTTTTCTTTTTTTTCCGGCTGGCGGATCGGTATGACCAGATAAAAAGTACTTCCGGAACCCAGCTCACTCTTCACCCAGGCGTCGCCGCCATGGCGCTCAGCGATGGATTTGACAATCGCCAACCCCAACCCCGTGCCGCCCTGCTTGTCTTTTTCACGGCTTTCCACCCGGTAGAATTTCTCAAAAAGCCGCTGCTGGTCAACCGGGGAAATTCCGATGCCATTATCTTCTACCTCAAATATGATATTGCCCTCTTCCAACCTGTAGCGGATCCTGACTTCGCCGCCCTGCTGGTTGAAGTTAATGGCATTGTCCACCAGATTGCGCAAGGCCTGCTGCAGGAGTGCTTTATCCGCAGAGATGAAAGGAATGGTCTGGTTGGGCGGCAGGACATGCAGTTTGATCTTTTTCTGAGAAGCCCTGATCTTGAAAGAATCCGTCACCTCGGAAACTATGTCCGGAGCCGAGATCATATCCAGTTTCAAGCCGACCTCGGCCTCAATGCGGCCAAGATCCAGCAGGTTCTGCACCAGGTGGGACATACTCTCCACCCCGGTGATGATCTTATGTACATAATTCTGCTGCTGTTCGTTGAGCTCTCCCACCATCTCAAGCATGGTCGCATAACCGCGCATCAAGGTCAGGGGAGAGCGCAGATCATGACTGACGGTGGCCACAAAATCGGACTTGAGTTCATCCATCTCTTTCAGCTGGGAAATATCCCGCAAAACACAGACACGGCCCAATTGATGGTCTCCAGCTCGCACAGGGGAGGCGGTGGCTAAGAATATCCGACCGTCCCCAATCTTGACCTCTGTGGATTTTCGGCCAGCTTCAGCATCATCAAGCAGCTCTATCAAGGATTTCTGATCTGTGAGCTTTTCAAGCGGCTCCCCAATCCCGGACTTCCCCTCTATCCCCAGCAGTTCCGCGGCGACCGGGTTGGTCAGCAGCAGTTTATCCTGGTGATCCAGGACCAGAATGGGATCTGGAGTTGAGGCCAGGATGGCTGCCAGCCGTTTGCGGCCGATCTCCGCCCTGCTGAACAGGGACGAGTTTGTAGCGGCCAGGGCCGCCTGGCCTGCCAGGGTGACAATATAACGAACTTCGCTGTCGAGGAAGGTATGCGGTTCCAGATACGCCAGCCAGATCGCGCCGTAATACTGCTGTTCGTGCTGCAGAGCTACGATCATGATCGCTCCAGGGACCGGATCGTCCTCATCCAGATCAAGCAGCGGCATCCGGGCCGGGTTGGAAAGCATGACCGGTGAGCGATTCCGGGCAATTTCCAGGATCTGGGAATCCAGGAAAGCGAAGGCTTCCGTATCCTCCCCCTTTCCGATGCGAGTCATCTGGGATCCTTCCGCCAACCCTTCCGGGAGCACATCCTGGTCCAAGACAATCCGGGCTGAGCAGGCGCCTATTTCCAGCGCAGAATGCAAAATGGTCTCAACGGCATCTGCCATCTCCAGCGATGAGGCAACGCCCTGGCTGACAGTAAGCAACCTGTTAAGCTCCACCATACGGTTTTTCAAGCTGCGGCGCATTTTCTCAAAGGCTCGGCGGAGCTGCCCTACCTCATCCACCCGGGAGGTTACCCGCAGGGGATGGTCCAGCTCCCCCTTGGTGATCCGGTCCGCCTCTTTGGTCAGAGCGTGCAGGGAATCCGCAACCGAGCTCAACCCAAAATACATCGCTGCCATGGTGATCAACGCGATCAGCAGGACCACTCCGGAAAGAGGCGCCGCCAGATCTAATGCCAGCTGCTGCGCCTTTACGGCAGGCAGGGTCAACATAACCGTCCAGGGCCGACCCAGCGCAGAGCGGATATACACCAGCTGGCGGATGCCATCCGCAGATGTCTGTTTTGAGAACACTTCCTCGTGGCGAAGGTCAAAGCTCGGGAAAAACAACCCGAAAAGATTCTCCTCCGATGAATACAGCACCCGGCCCTGTTCATCGAGCAGATACCCAACTCCCCCCAGCTCATTGATCGCCTTGAGATCGCTCAAAATAGGCTGCGTGAAAGGATTGGACTCCAGATCGACAAGGCCGACCAGCACTCCCGAGGAATCTTCCTCCGGCGAGCTGATGCTTCCCAGAAAGGTGATGGCTGTTTTGCTGCCGGAGCCCGAAGGCGGTGTTACGTAAACCTGGACCGGCACCCCGTTCAAGGCAGAGCCCAGGCCGGCATAAAAATCGCTGCTGAAGGAAAGTTCCTCCAGATCCTGTTCTGGATAGGCACTGATCAAATCCTGATTGTCATCAAACACATATAATTGCGAGAAAAAAGGAATTGCCCGGAAGCTTTTGCGAAGAGCCAGGTCTAGATCCTCAGAAGCAGCGAGATCCCCCGGCAGTTCCGAGGCATACTGACTGATCAAGCTTTGACCGGTATTAAAGAAGAAAGGGATCTTAGTGGTCGTCGTTCGGGCGATGTTCTCGAGCTGGGTTTGCACCATCTTTTCAGCTGAACTTCCAGCCACAAACCAGTTCACCAGCAGGAGCACCAGCACCAGCACCAGTGTCAGGGAGACCACATACTGGAGAAAGCGGATCTTAATGCTGCTCTCAGAGGGAGATGGCCTGAGCTTTGCTTTTATCCCATCTGCCCGGGGAAAAGCAACCAGGGCAAACTCAGTTATCAAGCCCGCCAGAGCAAAACTACCCCCCATTGCAGTGATGCCGACCCTGGCATTGGAAATCGCAAAATCAAGTTTCTCGACAACCGAACCAGAAGCCCAGAAATAAGCTCCGGCGATGTAGACCAGAGCATGCAGACCGGTAATCAGCAGGCTGGCCAGAAATGGGCGCCGCAAGATACTGAAGAAAGCCGTCCGGAAGCGCTGACGGATGGAAACAGAGACCAGCAGAGAAAAAAAGACAAACTCGACCGCAGTAAAGGGAGAATGTGTATTCCAGTATGCCAGGCAGATGCCGGAAATCAGCCCGACCACGGATGCGCTGATAGGACCCAGCGTCCAGCCAGCGATGATTGCTGGCAGCGCGGCCAGGATCATCAAAGCCCCACCGGTAGGTTCCAGCGACATATTGGGAAGGGGAATCGCGCCCCATTGGGGAAGGCGAATCCCGAAGAACAGGGCCAGTACAGGCGCCAGGCTCAGCAGGATCCCAAACAGAATCCACTGATTTTCCTTCATCTCCCGCTGGTAGCCCCGCCAGTACCAATTCCCGAAGATCAGCCCAGCTATCATCAGCGTCAGCGCGGCAATGCCCCACCCACTTGCCGGCCAGATCATATACGCAGGAGCATCAAATAGGGTCAGAATGAAGGGCATCATTTCCTGAATTGGGATGTTTTTAGCTGGTTGAAATCCATACTCGATTATAGCATGGATACCGCCGGTCTTTTCCCCCTAATAAATCAGTAAGAAGGGCTATCCCTCTTCCGGGGAATCGAAATCCACCTCTTTGCCTGCCAGGATGCGCTCGTATTCCGCATACACGCCCCGGTAAGAATCAGGCAGCAAAGCCGCTAAACGAGCCATGATGTAATCGGTGTTCCTCTGACGCATATCCCGGCGCTCTGCGCCTTTGCCCTTAAGGGGGGGGACCGTGAAGGGTTCTCCAACGATCATCTGGATGGTCGGCCGTTTCAGCCGCAAACCATTGGTGAGGAAATCCATGGTATTGCCAACCACCGCAACTGGCACAACGACCGCTCCGACTTTGTCAATGATGTAGGCGATTCCAGGTTTACCGCGCCGCAGACCCGGTGTATGGGAGCGTCCTCCTTCCGGGGAGATCATCAGCGGACGGCCGGCTTCGAACACCCCTTCAACCTGTCGAAAGACCTCCCGGTCGTAATCGTTCCTGTTCACCTGGATACCACCCCACATCCGGGCGATCAGAGCTTGACCGGACCGCTTCCAGACAACCGCGGCCCCGATGATCTCGATCACCGTAGGCCAGAAAGCCGCGATGAACGGCACCTCGATCAGGGAAACGTGGTTGAAAGCGATCACATAGCGGTTGTGGTCCGGGATGTTCTCAAGACCATACAGCTCCACATTACCCAATAACCGGAAAAGGGTCCTGAAAAAAACCCGCAGGAACCGGCGGGAGATTCTTGTACGGAGTGGAAGCTTGTAATGTTCATCCATATCAATCCTTGTTTTTCAGGGCTATTGCCTCAATTCGGGAAACCACTTCCTCAACTGTCAGGTCATCGGTATTGATGACAACTGCATCTTCAGCCGCCCGCAGCGGGGCAATTTCCCGGGTGGAATCCTTGTGATCCCGCTTGGTGAGTGATTTAAGGATTAAGTCAAAGTCAGCGGAGCCACCCCGCTGGATACGTTGTTCGTACCTGCGCCGGGCCCTTTCTTCCACTGAGGCGTCCAGGAAAATTTTCAGATCGGCCTCCGGCAGCACTACCGTCCCAATGTCACGGCCGACCATGATCACTTTCCCCTGCAAGCCGATACGGCGCTGCTGTTCAGTGAGAGCCTTTCGCACTTCTCGGTATGCTGACACTTTGGAGACCTTCTTGTCCACTCTGGGATCCCTGATCTGCCAGGTGACATCCATCCCATCAGCCAGGACATCATACTCGCGCCCGTCGTCCTTAGAGGGCGGCGCCACATCTATCTGGACCTGCTGGGCCAGATTTGAGACCGCTTCCTCATCTTTGGTTGAAAGCCCTTTTTCAAGAGCCAGCCAGGTGACAGCCCGATACATCACACCGGTATCAAATAACAAGTATCCCCATTTTTCAGCCAGCAGGTTAGCAACGGTGGTCTTTCCCGAGGCAGCCGGCCCATCAATTGCAATAACATTTGGATAATCCATTCAATTCCTCAGTCCGTTTCAATGTCGATAACACTAATATTAACGGTCAGTTTCCCTGGTTAATAACCAGAATAGATATCATTGCGGATCCAGAGGATGATGTGCTCCCGCTCTATCGGGCCAAACCGAAAAGCGATCCAGCTGATCCAGTCATCAGGGACAACCCCCTTCCATCCTGGACGGGTAGAGATCACAAAATCCTGCCCCCGATAGATCTCCCCATCAACCCGGGAGAAATCTTCCGCCGGGGTGATCAGCAGGGGCGCGGGGTTACCCGGGTCGATAGCGCTTGAAAAACGGATCTCCTGGAAATCGCGCAGAGCCCAGCGCAGGGAATCACTCTCAGCGGTTGCGATCCCCTGGATGCTGTCCCGGCGGCCGGTCGCGGTCAGACTGGCATCCGCGATAGAGTCCCGCAGCAGTTCCAACTGGCCAGATCCTCTGCCTCCGGCGAACAGGGAGCGGGGGTCCTTCTCCCGTAAATAAGCTTCCAGCGTCATGGAAGATATCAGGTACAGGACCAGGACTAGCCCAACCCCAGCCGCCAGACCTTTCCAGGCAGCACTTCCCCCCCATTCGGATGAGACGATGATCATGGAAATGATCACCAGCGCCAGAGAGGCCGCGAACAGTCCCAGCTGCAGGGGCAGGGTCCGGTTGGTCACTGGCTGAAAAACCATACCGATGAAGGTCAGCCAATTCAACGTCAGCAGTACTGCCACCAGCCCGGCAAAAGCGTAAGCAGCCCAGGAATCCCTGGCGCTCTCGTAAATGCGGACCAGCTCGACAGCAGCGGCCCACCACAGAGGAATGGCCATCCAGATCAGATCCTCGGCCTGTCGGTCAGGATAGATAAGCAGGATCAGAACTACCACTCCTAAGCAGATTGATAGCAGTTTGCCCGTCCGGTCGCCAATCCGCCAGGACACGATCATTCCCACTCCCCCGAACAGCAGGGTAAAGGGATTGCTGATCAGCAGCGCGGTCAGCAGCCTGACCGGGGAAATTCCCTGAGGCCGCACCCAGGAAGACACAAATTCAGGCAGTGCCCCCACCCAGGCGGTCAATCCCTGGAAATTTGTCAGGGCAAAAGACCCCAACAGTCCCAGCAGCAATACAGGCAGCAGCAGCCTGGAAAGACCCTCATCTGAAGATTCCTTGAACTTCGCGATCCGGGTTCGAAGGTATTCCCCCGGGTTGAAAAATCCAGCCAGTTTGCTTACCAGCAGAACTGCTCCCAGCAGGAGCAGTCCCAGCCAATAATCCGGACCCGACAGCAGGCCCAGTCCCGTAAAGAAGACCGCCCAGGACATACGGGAGGTATGGAAGGCGGCCAGCGCCAGCCCCAGGAAAACCAGCCCGGGAACAGGCCCACCTGCCAGCCGGGAAACAGCCACCAGGGCTGGATCCAGCGCCAGGCCGGCGGCCGTCACCAGGGCAGGGACCGGAGCAATTTTCTTGCGGAGCAGGAAGGGAATCCAAACAGCCAGACTGCCCACAAAAGCCGGCCAGAAGCGGGCCAAAAAATCACTCCCCCCAAACAGGGTGAACAATCCCCCACTGACGGCCAGATATCCCACCTGGGAGCCTACAGCGATGTTCTCACCCCGGGAGAACTGCCAGGCCTGGTAAGCCCAGCCAGCTTCCGATTCCAGCAGGGGTGTCTGGCCTAAAAGGAGAAGCCGCACCAGCAAAGCTGCGAGGAAGATCAACCCGTAAAGCAGATTTTCATTCGTGATCCTGTTGTTCCTGTCCATATGCACAAATCCCCTCAGCGGTAATTGAAACCGAGCCCTGGGATCAATCCCCCAGAAATTCCGGAACGGAATAAATGACCATACCCTCACTCAGGAAGACTGGCTGCAGGTGGAGATCGAATTTATCCACCCTGATCCCAAAGGGACAGTAATCACTGCCTTCCGTATAGGTCGAGTACTCAATATTTCCCACAACCAGGTAGCGGATATCATATTTTTGGAGCAGCGACCGGGCGGTGTCCCACTGCGTGGTGCAGTATAAAGTAGCGATATCTTCTTTGCGGGACATGATCAAATCCCAGCCTCCCCGCCACTGCACCTCATGGAAATCCCATCCTAGAACGGTTGGATATCCCGTGTAGGTCGCCATCCTGGCGTGTTCAGAATAACTTCCGCCCACAGCTTCCGCAATCACCCCAGGACGGACTCCCCGCAGATATTCTACTCCCTGATAATCGGAGGGAGGGTACAAATAAGCTCCGTCCAGTGACATTCCTTCCGATCTGGAAAAATTATTGGTCTTGGACGGCAGGCTCAGCACCGGATAAAACAGCGCCATGATCAGGGAAAGGGTCAGCCCGCTATAAACCAGGTATCTGGCAGGGTTCTTAAGGGATCCCGCCAGCGTCACCATGGCATAGGCTGCGGCGATGCTCCAGATCAGCCAGGTCTGGTAATAGAACTTGAAAATAGTGTTGATCCGATAGCCAAACAGATCCCTCAGATAGATGAATTCCGGGATGAGTACAAGCACCAATCCGCCCAGCACCAGCAGGAGAACGAAATCCACTTCCTTTGACCTCCAGGGCAGTTTGCTCCCTCCTGTTTTATCGGTCCTGGGAAAGATCAGCCCCCATCCCAGCACCGAGAGAGCTGCCAGGGTCACCAGCGTCCCCCCCGTCCGGATCCTGCGGATCAAGCCTTCCAGGACGACCTGGGACAAATCTGTTCCTCCAACCAGCCCCAGGAAAAGCTGGACCAATTTACCCTGGCCGGTATCAATATTCAACAGGCTGGCAAGCCCAACGAAGGACAGCATCAGGAACAGCAGGCCGAATACCAACCAGGCGGTCAGACTTAACCCTGTTCGTAAATTCGCCCTGATTTTGTTATTAATCCATTGATAAACCATCCAGGCAAAGATGGGAACCAGCAGGGGACCAAACATCACCCAGAACTGGGCTCCCCGGGTGATGTACAGCACATTCGGAAGGATGCCGCCCGCCTGGGATGAAAAACCCACATACCAGGGAATGTACATGATGACGCCAGTGACCCCCAGGGCGACTCCTGCGAACAGGAAATCCCGCAGAGCACTGAGGGGCTCCCGGTCGGTTTGGTCATGTCGATTCCTAAGGACATAGGCGCCAGCCAGAATTCCCACATACATGGGAAAATTCCAGGTATTCAGAAAAGCCATGCTGCCTGCCAGCCAGGCCAGAACCATGAAAAACCCGGGAGAGATATCCAGGGGAATAACCTTCAGCCAGCGGAATGATTTCCCGCGGGGACGCAGATAGAGAGCCAGAGCGAACCCCAGTATCAAATACACATAGGGGATGGAAAGCACGTGGGGGTGCAGATCCCCCAGTAAAAAGGAGAAAAACGGGAATTCACTGATAACTTCCTTGCCAAAACCAGAAAAATCATAATCCTGGATGACCCGGGAAGCGCGCCACCACCACCAGTGGCCAAAGGAATCGCCCAGAGGGGGGTTGATCAGATCCTGGATGTCCAGCCAGGTCCAGAACCTGGAAGCCGTCTGTTCAGGACCACCAGTCCACAAGAAGCCTTTGGCGTGCAGGTAGTGCAGAAATCCCTCCCAGTTGCTGACGATCAACGTGAAGAAAGGAGCCAGCAGGGAGGGGATCAGGGCAGAACGCTGTCGATCTTTCCGGAGTGCCAGCAAATTGTATAAGACTCCGTAGGAACCAACCGCTGCCAGGGCAAAGGTCAGGGAAACTGCCAGATTGAAGGCAACGCTGCCCAGCGTTCCGGCAAGCTTGGCCAGCATGCCCACCAGCAGGTAGCCGAAATAGTAGTAAGAGATGGCATAACCGGACAGCCAGGGATCCCGGGGGGGAAGGCTTTCCGATCCCAGGATGGCATTGATAAATGCCAGCTCCATGGGCTTTTCCGTGCCTATGATTTCCGGGTTGAAAGCGCGCACCAGCGCCATGGCGATAAACGCCGCCAGGAACAAGGCTTCACTGCTCAGCACCAGCGCTCGCTGGTCCGCCAGCCAGTTCCGGATCTCTTCCCATCCAGAATCCCGCAGGACCCAGATGCTCCCGCCAAGCATCAGCAGCAAAGGGAAGAGCAATCCGGTCAGATTATTTGCACTAAATCCCAACCGTCCGAAAAGCCAGAATAGATACCCCCAGACCAGCAAAGCAAAGATCTTCGAAAGGGTATAGCCCCGCCCCGGCAGACCAGGAAGCAGGCGGTAGATCAGGGGAAAAACCAGCCACCCCAGGACAAGAACGATCAGGTACCAGGCAATGAAGTCCAGCATATAGATCCCGACTTACTCGTAAATTGCGGGAAGGGTCCGGTATATGGTGGTGTCCTGATTCTGGTAAACCACCTTCCAGTAAACACCCTCTCCCTGCTCGAATTTCGCTATCCCCTCAGATTGATATTTTGCACGTTCCAGCTGGCCGACGATGATATAGCTCACCTGATACCTGGCCAGGAAATCTACAGCCTCATTGAGATCAGCAGTAGCGTAGAACCCGTTCACTGCATCTACCCGGGAGAAAACCCATTCATGCGGGGTGATCGTGCGCTGCTGGCGCTGATGCCAGTTCCAACCAACCACACCCGGCAGACCGGTATACACAGTGTACCTTGTGCCCCAGTGATATTCAACCTGGTTGGCCTCAACGATCACCGGCGACCCCTGGACATTATCCTGCATCCAGCGGATTGCCTGATAATCCTGCGACAGATCCAGGGCCGTATCCAGATCATAATAAGTCGCGTAGCGCATAAAAGTCATCCCGTCAAGAGTATGGGGGGCGTCTGGAGCCATTCTGTCTTTGATCTTGGCCACACCTCCCAGCAGGGGATACAGCGCCGCGCTTACCAGCAGGATATAAAATGCCGTCTGCCAGACAACCCGGAGAGCGGTACCCGGCTTGCGGGAGGATCTCAGCAGCCAGCCTAAAGCCGCCGCCGCGCTAATGGACAGCAGGGTCCAGGCCTGCAGGTAGAACTTGAATACCGTGTTCATGCGGCCAATGTCCCCCTCCACATAAAAGAGCTCCACCATCAGCGTGATCGCCAGGCCGGTGCCGACCAAAAAGAGCACGAACCCTTTCATCAGATCCTGGTCCGGCCGCAGAAGCAGGACCAGCGCCCAGGCCATGAGGGGGAGGACTAGCCAGATAATATGCACTCCTGTGCCAATCAGTGAGAGATCTCCGATCCTGATATCATTCTCAAGAGTCACCCCCTGGCTGATGATAATCACCAGCAGCACGAGCAGGGACGCGATGATCAGCTCACGGATCTTTACCAGCTTCCGCAGCGCGGAAACCGGTGTGGCTGCCATCCATTCCACCGTTTCCACAGCCATCCAGGACACAATGACAAAAAGGAACAATCCCCAATGGATCAGATAATCGTTCAGCGGGGTATGTGTCCCAAACCAGGGCTTTACACTGGTATAGCCCTCCCCATACCAGTGGGCATAAGGCTGGAATGTCAGATATGCGAAGACCAGGAATATTCCCAGTTGGAGGGCCGGCCGCTGCCAGGTGTGGTTTTCTTTTCCCTTCTCCCGCCACCAGGAGTACAGCAGTGCCACTGCCCCCAGAGCCAGATAGGGATAAAAATCCCAGGTGTTGGTGGGGCGCAGTACGCCTACAACCAACGCCCCAAAGAGCGGGACGCCGATCAGCTGCCCTATATCAGACCGGGAATCCCCGGACTGGCCGCTGGACTTGATGACAGAAAGGATCCAGGCCAGGACCAGCAGGGTAAGCGGCAGGGCGATCAGATGGGCATGCAGATCGCCATACAGGAAAGTGAAAAAGGGGAACTCCGTAATCGGACCACCATGCTCAGCCCCAATCACCCGGCTGGGATTCCAGTACCACTCATCCAACCGGTAGTGGAGCGTGGGTGTTTTAACCAGCTGAGCCAATCCGACCAAGGTCCATTTGATGCGCTGGAAGAAACCTCCCTCAAGCACATTGATCCCACCGGACGCCAGGCGCTGCAGTCCCTGAAATACCATCCTTAACACACCCAGGTTGCCCAGTACAGCCATACCCAGGACCCCAGCAAACCCTCCCAGATAGGGCAGGTCCCGGACCCGGTGGCGCGAGCGGTCACCTCCCAGCAGGTTCCAGACCACAGCAAACGCTCCCAGCCCCAGCATCATGAACAGGGTGGGCAGGATCAGGTTATAAGCCAGGGAAGGCATGATTCCCAGCAGTTTGGTCAGGACACCAACAAACACGTACCCGTAGTAGTAATAATTGATATATCCGCCGGCAAACCAGGGATCGTAGGGAGGGAAAGTGGTGCTCTTCAGGACGGCGTTAAAATAGGAAAAATCCATCGGCCGTTCCCCACCCTTCCAGGGATGCCATAAATCCGGGTTCCCAAAGCGGATCAGCAGGGAAAAGATAAACAGGGTGAGGGCTAATATCTCCACGATCAGGAAATAGCGCTGCGACTTTTCCCAGGTCTTGCCCAATTCTTCGCGCTGTTTATAGCCCAGATAAATGCCGACGGCCGCCAGCAGGATAAGGATGCCGAAAATGGTTATGCGCTGGAAGGGGATGCCAGCCGAACCCGCCAACCAGGACAGATAGGAAAGCAGCAGCAAACCCGAAGTCCGGGCCAGTGGATATCCACCAGCGTTTAAGCCAGGGAGAACGACTCGCAGCAAAGGATAAGCCAGCAAGCCGAGCAAGAAGACAGATAAATACCACACGACAACCGCGACCAGCTGGCTGCGGTTTTGGAGAGCGTCCGGGTTGAAGATATCCCGCCAGGTACCTCCAGCTCTCTGGGCTTCCAGCCTGTCAGGGGGCAGCATCAGGTCCCCGGGGTGGTTGTCAGCCTGTTTGGGAGTGATATGAAGCACCCGGGTCAAATCAACAGCAGAAAGGATCTCAGCTGCTTTTTGTAAACTGTAGTCAGCTGATTTTCTGAAGATAAAGACCTTGGGGTGGTCATAGACCGTGAAGGCCTCTTCGGCTGGTTGGTCGTTGATCTCCCAGGAACCAAGCGAGGGGTTGGACTGGAACGTTTCTATCAGCTCAAAGCCCAGGTTGCCCTGGTAGGTGCCGGGCAGAGCTTTGTTGTAGCAATCCTCGATCGTGATCTCCAGGGGGCAGCCCATCAGCTGGCGGTAGTACTCGCTGGTCAGGGGATACCTTTCCGGCACGCGGGTGGTGGTCCCCCACTGCCTGCTGGAGGTGATCATGATGTATTCTGCCTGATCCATCGTGGACAGGAAGCGGTCCAGTTTTTCAGGGTTGTCATCCCAGTAGAGCTCAAAGTTCAGCCCCCCCTGGTAAATGCCGCCAAAGGGGTCATAGCCATCCATCCGCAGGGGCAGACCATCATCCCAGGAGCTCTCGTTGGCAATCCCGATCCTTCCCAGACTCACCCCGGTCCCGGGACCCACTAGGGAGAGACTGAATTGGTAGGTTTCGCCAGCCTGAAGGTTTGCGGGGGTTTCGAAGTGGATCCTTCCTTCAGCCACACCCTCTGAAAACGTGAACGATCCCTGACCGCTGGCCAGGGTTTGACCGCTCAGGTCGTTGATGGCCGCCTGCAGGGTCACTGCAGGGGCTGACAGATCTTGAGCTGTGACAGCGGGGAAATAAACCGCCTCTGCCCGGCCGGATTCTTTAGCTGTAAAATTGGTCAGCCAGGAGATTTCCGGGCTGATAAAAAAACCATCCGGGTAGGAAAGCAGGTCGAAGTGCTGCCCATCCTCACTCTCTACCTCCAGCGTGGCCGGTCCCGGGATATGCTCAAAGATCCATCTGGTAGCGGCTACCCGGGGATGAGGAAAGGTGTAGATCCGCGAAAAAGCGAAAGCCCAAGCAGCAGTCAGGAGGAGGGAGATGACACCTATACCAAGGACTCCCCCTCTCAGAAATTTCCCGGAAAGCTCCAGGGGGCCAAGCTTGAACTTCTTGTCCTGCAAGGTTTGCCAGAGCTCCACCAACATCCAGCCAGCAAAAACGGCCAGCAGAGGGTAAATCGGAAGCTGGTAGCGCATGGTGCTGTTCCATTGGACCGACTGCCAGGCAAAGTAAACCCCTGTCCAGGCCCACAGAACCAGGCGGGGTGTCCAAATACGGGAGGAGATCAATTTCCAACCCATCCACAGGAAACCCGCCCAGGCCAGGGTACCAAAAGGCAGTCCCAGACCCCACAGGACCATGTTCTGAAGAGAGAACCAGATAGGCCTTCTGGCCCACTGCAGGGCTGGCGGGAAATCCACATCCCCGGAAGCCTGAGCCTGGAGCGATCTTAATGAAGACACCCAGTTCTCATTCAGACCGAAATTGAAGAAACCAGGTCCGGCAAAGGCATAGGGTTGGAAAATCCTGAAAATAACCAGGGCTGCAGCGGCGGCCAGGACCAGATAGAGAATAATCCGAGGAGTCAGCTGGTGCTTCCGGTCCTCCTCCAATCTCGACCAATGCACCAGGGCCGCCAGGGGCAGGGTGGCTGCCACCGGCACAGCGTTGACCTTGGACGCCACAGCCATACCTAGAGCTGCCCCAAATAGCAGATACGAGGCCAGATCCACCCTGTCATCCGGGGCGGTGGCGACCTCCACAGCAAAATAAAAAGCCAGCAGGGTAAAGAAGGTTATGAAAGTATCAACTGTGAAAAAGTGGGACTGCTGGATCTGGAGCACAGCCAGTGCTGAAAACGCCGCTCCGATCAAGCCCACTTTGCGGTTAAACAGCCTAGCACCGACAAAAAAGACCAGAACAACTGACAGCAGATCCATTACCGCAGAAAGCGACCGCCCCACCAGGTATACGCTCCCATAGCCAGTATATCCCAGCCATTCAGCCACATACCTGACCATAAAGATCGGCAGGGTTCCGTAGACAAAGAAGTTGTGGCCCTGATTATTGGGATTCAGGGTAGAAGCAGCAGTGTTGAAATAATCCTTTAGAGAATCCACCGGCAGCAGGCTGGACTCTACCATGGTCAGGAAACGCTCATCGGGATGGAGGTGCTGTTCCTCATCCCAATCCAGACCTGTGAACCGCAAATATGCCCCTCCTGCCAGAATGATCACCAGCAGCAGAAGCGACAGCCAGCGGTTAAGATCGGGTTTTACGGATTTTTCCATAAGCCTCAATTTTCCATTCGGTCATTCAGCACATAATACAGCATAAAATCTCTGCCTTCAACCTCTGAAACATATATATCAACAACACCATCTGGATACAGATCCCGGAGAACCTGGGCAGCCTCCTCGTCATCGGGTTTATAGATGTACAATTTTGGCGTCCCGACTTCCACAGTGCTCGCGATTTCCTGAGGCCAGAGGGCGTAATCCTTAACCTGACCAACAGCCTGGATTCCCACCAGACGGGTATCCACCCAGTAAGGATAGGGAACTACCCAGGCATGGTTCTCATCTCCAATAGTATCCGCAAATTCTCGAATCACCGCTCCAATCTCGGATGTATTCCAGGCGTTGTTGCGGAACTGCTGGTAGTAATCCACAAACACCAGCCGGGCATTTTCCTTCATGCTGGCGACGGCCAGGATCAAGATAGCCGCCCAGGAAAACCATTTACCCCATTTGTCAGAAAGCTGGGACCTGAGATTGACGGTCAAATTCTCAACCGCGATAGCAGTGATCAGGAAGACCGGGATCATCGCCCCACCTGTGCGGTTCAAGGAAGGGTTTTCGCTGGGGAACGCCAGGGACAGGACAGACGGAAGCAGCAGCAGGGGAACCAGCAGCAGCAGGGTCAGATCGGTCCAGTGGCGCTTTTTGATATACCGGATCAGGACCAGAATAACGCCCAGACTGAAAAAGGCCGCTGAGATCACTCCCAGGGCAGGCCGACCCGGGATGGAGTGGACCCAGATCTGGCCGTTATCCCACTGGAACATCACCAAAGCCTTCCCCAAATTGGAGAAGAAGATCGCCCAGGGATTGCCCTGTAGAGGCCGTTCCGCATCCGACATCCTGGTTTGCATTCGATAGGCAAAGGCCTGGTAATTGGATAAAGCATAGCGTCCCAGAGGCAGGAAGATCACCAGGGAGATCAAACCTACCAGCAGCAGAGCGATCACCGCCAGGCGGCGGTTCTCCCGGGACTTTGTATGCAGTATATAGACCAGCAGCAGGACGACCACAACGAGAGGTACAACCCGGAAGGGACTGTAACCGTGGAGACCGATGCCCAAGAACAGGCCCGCCAGAAGAAAATCATTCCAGCGCTTGCGCTTCAACCCCCGGATAAGAAAATACAGGGTCGGGGCCAGGAAGGCAGGGTAGAGGGCAAAGCGGAGAGCCACCCGGGAAATCACGTTAGGCCAGTAAGCGATGCCAGCGAAGAACATGGCCAGCAAGCCCACTTCTTTGTTCTTGAGCTCCTTACCGAGCAGATAGAAAAAGGGAAGCGAGAAAAAACTGACCAGGCAGGTTCCCAGCTTTAAACTCAGGAAGGAAATCCCGGTCCCGAATAGTTTAGCCACGGCCACGGTCAGATACATCTGGAAGGCTTCCCGGCCGGTATTGCGCGGGAAAAAGATCAAATATTGACCCCGGAGCACATTAGAGACATCGATCAGCTTTTCAGCATGGTCGCTGAACATCTCTGGAGGAACCTGATTGAGACGGAAAAATCGGAAGAACCCGGCCAACAGAAATACTGCCGCCACCAGGATCATCCAGGGCGTGATCAGCAGGCCGCCTTCCAGGAACCTGCGCCAGGCCGATCGAAGCTTGCCCCACCAACCTGCGGGGACCCATAAAGAATGCCAGATCAGGGCCGATCCGACCACCCATAAACTTAGGTTCAGTAAATTAAAAGTATTCCCGCCGAAGAAAGCAAATGCCAGAAGGGAAAAGAAACTGCCTGCCAGGAAAGGGATCCAGCGCACTTTGAACTGATCCGCTTCTCCCTGATCCGGGAGGAGGGAATCCACCTTCCAGTTCCTGAAGATGATCAACAGCACCAATCCAATCCCGGCTGCGGCGTAAAAGAAAATCACCAGCCCCTTTGATCTCTCATCGGTCTCACTGAACAGCTGGGCTATGATCGCCAGTAGGAATGGCACCGGGATTGTGATCAGAGCCAGAAACCCGGGGCTGGAGTGGGTCTTATCCCGGAGCACCTCATCGCCTGGTTCTGGCTCAGGGGAAGGAAGGATGATCTGGTTTTTCTTCCAGAAGGTCAATTTCTCTTTGACGTAATCGAGAACACTCGGTTCTTCCATAAGCAACCCCTCGGCGGGCAGGAAATATCAGTCGACGAGTCTGGTAATGTAAAATGTGTAGGCCCCCTGCTGGCTCCTGGGATCTCCCTCGTAATGGGGCCTGACCAGGCGTTCAGTGAAGAAAAGATTCCAGCGGGTGGGAGACAGGACCCAGCGGCCAAAGAGCATTTTGCTCACCCAGGATGGCACGCCAAAAAAGTGCCCCCATTCCAGAGTATGCAGCGCCCGGGGAGGAAAATAATCCCACCAGTCTTCAACTTTGAAGCCAAATTTATTCAGGCGCTTCTCCCAGGTTTCGTGGGAATCGCAGTGGTAATGGCGGGAGATGCGGTTGAAAAAGCTCCGGTAGCGCCCGGCCAAACCCGACCAGCCCCGCTTTTCCAACCACCTGCCTAGCGAGAGGGTTTCCAGAAAGCGCTGGTTGGGTACACAGAATATAAAGGGAGAGCCGGGTTTGAGAACGCGGGCTGTTTCAGCCAGGACAGGTTCCAGATCCGGGATGTGCTCCAGCACAGAATTGCTGATCGCGCTGGTAAAATAATCCGCCGGATAGGGCATTTTATCGCCGGCCCCGCAGACCAGATATTGGTAAGAAGCCCGCCCGGCAGCTTCCCGGATCGGGCCCCACCAGGGATCCAACCCCATCGTCAGAGGCTGATCGAAGGTCAGGGAAGCAAAATGCCCATCCCCACAGCCCAGATCAAGGACAGGTTCCGGGAGGGAAATCCCCTCATAAAAACGAGCCTCGACCGCTCGCAGTAAGGCTCTGAAATAGGGCAGGTCCCTCAGGTGGAGCTCCAGATAATCCTTCAAGATTGGCCCTCCTGCAATCTGGCATACAACCTCTCATAAGCGGCAGCATTTGTCAGGGGATCGAAGGTTTTGGCAACCCCAGGCGGATCTCCCCGATAGGCTTCCGGTTGGGAGAATACCTTGATAATCGCCTCCGCCAGGGCGCCGGCATCCCCGATGGGCACGACTTCCCCCATGCCGGTCAGCCGGGGAGGCACTCTGACTCCCGGCAGGTTGGAAGCGATTGACGGAGTACCCTGGATCATGGCTTCAATCTGTACCAACCCGAAGGTCTCCGTGGAATTCAAGCTGGGCACGACCAGGACATCCAGGCAGTTGTAAAAACAGGCCATTTGTTCCTGGTCCAGAATGCCCAGGAACGTCCACTGCCCCCGCTCCTGGTAAGCCTGAATGTCAGGCCAGAGTTTATCGAAATAAGCCCCTTCCCCCATCACGTTCTGATACTGGCCGGCGTAAAGAACCAGAGTGTCGGGATATTCGTCCATCACTCGCGGGAGAGCGTTGATGAGGATCTCGACTCCCTTTTCAGTTGCGAAGCGGGTGGCCATCCCGATCACCGGAGAGCGCCCGGCCGGGTTGACACGGCGCTGGTATGCTTCTATTTCCTCATCGGTCACCCGAGGCATCACCACCGGTGGGTAGATCACCTCAACCTTGTCCGCAAAGCGCTGGAGGAAGGGCGAATGGGAAGCGAAATCATCTGTGTAAGCGCAGATGCTGTTTGCCAGGGCGCCCGCCAGTGTATTCATCACCTGGACAACAGCATTGATCAGGCGGTTGAAAATAGACCTTGGCAGCAGCAGATCACAATGATAAGTGATCAGGGTTGGTCTGCCCAGCAGGCGGCCTCGCAGGGCGACACCAGCGGCATCGAATTGAGGGAGATGCAGGTGAACCACATCGTGGCTGGATACCAGCTTCCAGGCCAGCCAGCCAAAAGTAGGCATGATCACTCCCTTGCTGATCCTGAACAGCACCGGGGCGCGGATGATCCGAACGCCATCCACGATCTCTTCCCGAGGCAGGTCCTTTTCATACTGGGATGTGAGCACGGTCACTTGATGTCCCAGCTCAACCAGTGATTTTGCCAGGCGCTCCACATAGATCGTCAGCCCGCTGGTATGGGGCCGGTAGTAGGTCAGCACTGTCAGTATCTTCATAGAGAAGTGATTCCAAGATTCCCGTATTCACCCTGTTAAAACATATCCTGGTTGGCCCGCACCCATTCGAACAGTTTGCGGATTCCTTCTTCCACTCCGATCCGGGGTTTCCAGCCAAAATCGCGGCTGGCTTTGCGGATATCAGCAATGAAAACCCGCTGATCACCCGGCCTCCAGGATTCCCGGGCAACTGGAATCTCCCGACCCAGCTCTTTCTCAAGCAAAGGGCCGAATTCCTTCCAGATCGAGAGGGTGTTCTCCGCACCGCCACCAATATTATAAATTTGCCCCGCGGTCTTATCAATGTTGGCGGCAGCCATATCATAGGCTGTCAGCAGATCATCCACATAGAGCAGATCGCGGACCTGCTTGCCATCACCGTAGATGGTAATCGGCTTCCCGGTCACAGCGGCGATCACAAACCAGGCTACCCAACCCTGGTCCTCGATACCGAATTGATGGGGCCCGTAAATGCAGCTCTGCCGGAACACCACAGTGGGCAATCCAAAGATGCGGTGGTAATCCCGGACGTATTGATCGCCAGTCCCCTTGGAGCAGCCGTAGGGAGAATGGAAATCCAGCAGCTGTGTTTCCGAGATCCCCTCCGGATTGTCCGGGAAGAAATAGCTGTCCTCGCCTTCAGCAACCCTGATATCCTCCAGGTCACCATATACTTTATTGGTGGAAGAAAAGATCACCAGGGGCTGTTTTTCGGATTGGCGGGCTGCTTCCAGGACGTTGAGCGTTCCCCGGGCGTTGATCTCAAAATCCGAGCGGGGGTCCTCTACCGAAGTGGTAACAGCCACCTGGGCTGCCAGATGAACCACCCGATCCACCCCCCGGACCGCTTCCTGGAGGGCATCAGCGTCCCGGACATCCGCTTCCAGCAGGACGAAGGAGCTCCCACCATAGGTATCCCTCAGCCAGGCGATATTTCTGGGAGTTCCCGCCCGCGACAGGTTGTCAAAGAGCACCACTTCATCGCCTCTGGCAAGCAAGCGGGAGGCGTAATTGGTACCAATGAAACCTGCTCCTCCGGTAATTAATGTCTTTACACTCATATCTCTTCACCTTTTATATGCTGTCTGCCAAACTGCCAAACTTCTCTCAACCCCACCCCTTCTCGAACCAGGCCAAAAGCTCCCAAGCCGGTGGTGATTGCCAGGCTTATCACATGGCTGGTGAGGGCATAGGAAAACGCCAGCGAATGGTCAACGCCAAGGGCCGCTAAAGCAAGAGTGATGCTGGCCTCATACACTCCAATATTACCAGGAGATGAGGGCAGAGATACCCCCACGGCAACGGCTCCGAGGATGAATGCTGCCCAGCCCAATTTCGCGCCCGGGATCATCGCCTGCAGCAACAAATACTGGAAAGACAAGGCGATCCCCCAGCTCAGCGCCATCCCCAGCAGTACTCTCGCCAGGCGGGCGGGACTGGTCAGGACCTGCATGCTGGACAGGACAGCATCGAGGAATCTGACCAACCGTGCTCGAATCCGGGAGCCCAGCAGGTTCGTATTCTCCAGCCAACCAATGATCCGGCCACGGTTTTTCACCAACAGGTAGGCAAGGGCCAATCCAGCCAGAACCACAAGGGCCAGAAGATAACTGTAGCGGATATCCAGCTGGAAATCAAGGGCGAAGGGCAGTCCGATGAAGAGCATCCCCAGCGCGAACAATCCGTCAAACATGCGCTCCAGGGCAATGGCCGGTACTGCTTCCCAGAATCCCAATTCGGATGGCATCAGCAGCAGAGCCCGGGATAATTCTCCCAGTCTGAAAGGCAGGATAGTGTTCACAAAATATCCAGCATTGATGATCAAAAATGACTGCCAGAGGGTAATTCTATCCTGAAGGATATTCCGCCAGGCGTAAGCCCTGGTGAGGAGGGAAACGATCACCAGGGTCGCCCCGGCCAGCAGGATTCCGGGAGGAACCTTTCGCAGAGCTTCCCACACCTGGTTGGCATCGGTAAAAAGCAATAAAGCCACCAGGGCTCCAATGCTGAGCAGGATCCCGAAAACCATGCCGTAAAGTGGTCTTGCGCTGCGGTTCTCAGTCATCGTCCAACCTCAGCACTGCCATAAAAGCATCCTGGGGGATATCAACGCTCCCTATGCGCTTGAGCCGCTTCCTTCCCGCCTTCTGATTTTCAAGCAGTTTTCTTTTCCGGGAGTAATCTCCCCCGTAAAGCTTGGCTGTAACATCCTTGCGGAGCGCCTTGATGTCTGCCCGGGAGATAATCCTTCCACCAGCAGAAGCCTGGATCGGAACAGCGAAATGCTGGGGAGGGATCAAATCCTTCAAGCGGGTGACCAGGATCTTTCCCTTCCGGAAAGCTTTTTCCCTGTGAACGATCGACGCCATGCCATCGACGGGTTCCCCATTGACCAGTATTTCCAGCTTTACGAGGTCTTCGGTGCGGTATTCGGCGAAGGAATAGTCCATGGATGCGTATCCGCGGGATACAGATTTCAAATAATCGAAAAAATCAACTATCAGCTCTGAAAGCGGTATCTGAAAGTTCAACTGCACGCGATTGGGTGCTGGATATTCCTGACTGATATAAACTCCTCTCCGCATGGTAACCAGCTCCATTACCGGGCCGTAATACTCCAGAGGTAAAAAGACCTGCAAGTCCATCCAGGGCTCCTGGATTTCCGCGATCAGACTGCTGTCAGGCAGATCCGCGGGAGAGTTGATCTCCAGCAGCTCCCCATCTCTCTGCAGCACCCGGTATTTTACAGACGGAGCGGTGGCAATGATATCCAGATTATATTCCCGTTCCAGCCTTTCCTGGACGATTTCCATGTGGAACATGCCCAGAAAACCACATCGAAAGCCAAGATTCAGAGCCTGGGAGGTTTCCGGCTCAAAGACCAGAGCGGCGTCATTCAACTGGAGCTTTTCCAGGGCATCCCGTAAACTCCCATAAGCCTCACTTTCTACAGGGAAAAAACCCGCGAAAACCATCGGTTTGGCTTGTTTGTAACCTGGAAGGGGCTGCCCGGCCGGCTTCCGGGCGTAGGTTACCGTATCCCCAACCCGGCATTCGTGGACCGATTTCAATCCTGTGGCAATATAACCCACTTCCC
>JANTFT010000023.1 GCA_024763275.1 Anaerolineales bacterium
GCTCAAACAATCTATTATCTGGATCAGCTGGCCGCAGCAGCACCAGGTTATCCGGGAAGTACTCCCCCTGCAAAGCCCGGATCATCTCCCTGGTGTCGGCACTTACCGGATCCCCTGCGATCACAACTTCCCGGGAAGGGTTTTCCGCTCCTAGCAGACCGGACATCAACTGAGTATGTCCCTGGGGGAAGCGGTTGATCTGGGATGAAAAGGCTTCTCCGATCAAGCGGGCCCTTTCTTCATAATCCGGTTTTGACAGCAGGCGTCCCAGCCTGACCAGATTGCTGAAAGCAACCGAATTACCAGAAGGAATGGCACCATCATAGATTTCCTTGCTGCGGTGGATCAGGTCCGCCTGCCCGCTGGCTGTAAAGTAGAGCCCACCTTGGGCCTCATCCCAGAACTCGGCCAGCATTACATCGGTCAGCTCCACTGCCTTGAGGAGATCATCGGTCTGAAAGTCCGCCTCATACAGCTCCAGCAAACCCCAGACCAGGAAAGCATAATCGTCCAGATGGGCAGTCAATCCCGCCTCACCCTTCCGGTAGCGCTTTAATAACCTCCCATCCTCCGACCGCAGTTTATTCCAGATGAAATCCACCGCCCGGCGAGCAGCCTGGATATAAGCTGGCTCGCCAAGATCAGCTCCCGCAATTGACAGGGCTGCGATCATCAATCCATTCCAATCGGTAAGGATCTTGTCATCTTTAAGAGGGTGGACCCGTTGGTCCCGGACTTTCAGCAAGATCTGGCGGAGTTCGCTCCATTTCCCGGCAAGCTCGTCCTGAGCCAGATCAAGCTCATCGGCCAGATCCTCCAGGGGCTGATTCAAAAACAGCAAATTACGGCCGGTAAGCTGGCGAGTTGCCTCATCAGTGAAATTTCCCTCCTCCCGGAGATTGAACAATCCCTTGAAGAGGTCAATGTCTTGATCCCCAACGTTTTCCCGAAATTCCTCCAACGTCCAGAGATAGAATAAACCTTCCTCCCCTTCACTATCCGCGTCTTCCGCGGAATAAAAACCGCCTTCAGGCGCTGTCATCTCCCGCTGGACATAGTCCAGGATTTCCCGGACAACGTCGGCATACCACTCTTTACCAGTCGCTAGAAAAGCTTCGCTGTAAGCCATCACCAGCAGGGCCTGATTATAGAGCATCTTCTCAAAATGAGGCAGTTTCCAGGCTGCATCTGTTGAATAGCGGTGGAAGCCAAAACCGACCTGGTCATAAACCCCTCCCAGGCGCATCTTCTGGAGTGTTTTTTCTACCATTTCCAGCGCCCGGGGTTCACCGCTCTGCTGCCAGTAGCGCAGCAGGAAGACCAGATTGTGGGGCGTGGGAAATTTGGGAGCATTTCCAAAACCCCCGTGAATCTCATCAAAGCGTTCTTCCAGCTGGCGGTAGGTCTGCTGAATCAGGCCGGGATCGAGTTTCCCTGCTATTGTCCGGGCGCTCTCCTGCAAATGGATGGTGATCTGTTCAGCGCTTTGCAGCAGTTCGTCCCGTTTATTCAGCCATAGATCAGCCACTTTGGGGATCAAATCCACCAGTCCAGTGCGGCCGAAGCGGCTCTCCCGGGGGAAATATGTACCCACGAAGAAGGGTTTTTTATCCGCTGTCAGCAGGACCGTCAGCGGCCATCCCCCTGATCCGGTGACAGCCTGGCAGACTGCCATGTAGATCTGGTCAATATCGGGCCTTTCTTCCCGGTCCACTTTGATGGGAATGAAATGTTCGTTGATCAGCGCGGCAGTTTGGGGGTCCTCAAAGGATTCCTTTTCCATCACGTGGCACCAATGGCAGGTCGCATAGCCTATCGACAGGAAAACCGGTTTATCCAGGTTTTTTGCCTGCTGAAAGGCTTCAGCTCCCCAGGGATACCAATTCACCGGGTTGGCAGCGTGCTGCAGCAGATAAGGGGATTTTTCAAAGACCAGTCGGTTATGATCCGATCCCCCATCAGGCGGCAGGTCCTTAAGCTCTTCCGCATCGGGTAGATTCAATTTCATAGGAACATCCTAGGCTAGCTGATAACTTATTGGTGAACAGCTGGAAAGCGCCAGTCAATCGGCGGCGCTTAAACAGGGCTTTTCCAACCCATGGGCCAGGAGCAGCTCCTCGTCCTGGAGCAGATCTGCTGTAGCACCATCAGCGACGATCACACCCTCGTCAAGGATGACCATGCGGGGAAAAAGCTCCGCAACCATCTGCAGATCATGCGTGGAAACCAGCATGGTAATTGACAGCCCCCTTAGAAAGTCAATCAATGAGCGCCGGGCTCTGGGGTCCAGCCCCGCCGAGGGTTCATCCAGAACGAGGATCTGGGGGCGCATCGCCAGAACCGTGGCAATTGAGATTCTCTTCTTCTGCCCCATGCTCAGGTGGTGAGACAGGCGGCTGCCGAACTCCTCCATCCCCACAGCTGCCAGGGCCTCCTGGACACGCCGCTTGACTTCTTCCTCAGGAAGCCCCATGTGCAGGGGTCCAAAAGCCACATCCTCAAAAACAGTTGGTGAAAACAACTGGTCGTCCGGATTCTGAAATACCAGTCCAACCACAGCGCGGATCAAAGGTAAGTTCTCTTTTTCCAGGGTCAGACCGGCAATCGAGATGGGGCTGTTCTCACCCAGGATGCCATTCAAATGAAGCATC
Source organism: Anaerolineales bacterium (assembly GCA_024763275.1). Taxonomy (GTDB): domain Bacteria; phylum Chloroflexota; class Anaerolineae; order Anaerolineales; family UBA11858; genus B10-G9. The sequence continues at coordinate 2,652 of JANTFT010000023.1, forward strand.
AAGGTCGATTTACCGGCCCCATTAGGGCCAACCAGAGCGATCCTTTCTCCCTCACAGACCGACAAACTGATGCCCTGTAAAGCTCGAAAGCCATCCGGATAGGCAAAGTGTAAATCCTTGATCTGGAGAATATCTCCCTCGCATTCAGGCAACTGCAACTCAAAGTCAGCTTTATGTTTTACAGGCATCAGCGGATCCATCCTACAATTTGTATCAGGGTTAATAAAGCAGCGGACCAGGCAAGGGTCAACCAGTCCGATCTATCCATCTGATGGGGATGAAGCGTGCGGATACGACCGGTGTAGCCCCGCGAGATCATGGCCAGATAAATGCGGTCCGAGCGTTCATAACTGCGGGTGAACAGTTGTCCGGCCATGCTGCCGGTTGTTTTGATCCGCCAGGCAAGTTTTCCTCCACTTTTGAGACCGGGCAACCCTGCGCTGCGCGCATCCCTGGCCCGCAGGATCCGGAAGACCTCATCGGTGAGCACGAACAGGTAGCGGAATAAAAAAGCGATGATGGTTGTCAATGTTATAGGTAGGTGCAGATGCTCCAGAGCATGGATCAGATCCGGGAACTGAGTGGTTGCCACCAGCAGGATCGCCATCTGAACTGACAGCCAGGAACGCACCATAATGCTGAAAAAACGGATCAGGCCAGCATCAGTGGGCACCAGCTTGATAAATCCCAGATCCCAGATTGCCAGAGGCTCCCCGATCGGTGAAAAGATCGCGCTGATCGCTACCAGCGCGAACGGGAGAGCGATCAGGGACCTTTTCAGGGTAAAACCCAAACCCAGATTTGCCAGGTCATTCGCCAGCAGCAGGACCAACCAGGAGAGAGCGAACGCTGGCCAGCTCCCATCAGGAAGAAGTGCGTTAGAAAGGATAAAACCCACGCTGATCAATACCTTCACCCGCGGGTCAAGGGCATGGATCCTGCTCTCAAGGAACTGGTACTGATCGATAATATCAACATGCATTGGGCTGCACCTTTTCCAGCAGTCCGGCGATTATTCATTCCCAGGGATTAATCCAGCAGGGAGGACCTAATCTCGCGCGGCTATGCCTGGTTTCCCTTTCTAATTAGACTGCGCCCCAGCAGGATCGTCAATCCCAGCAGGAGGAGAGCACCAAGTGCCCCTGCCAGAATCGTAGATAGGGCTGTCTCGCCCAAGAAAGGGATCGTATAATCCGGCAGGATCTGAAAAGGAGCATCCATTCCACGTCCCAGGAATCCCAGGTTCTCCGCCACGCGCTCCAGCCCATCCGGGTGGGCAGAGGCCAGGGGAGAAAGAATGACAGCTGCCAGGGTCACTAAGACGCCTCCAATCACCCAACCGTGTCCTCCTTCCTGGGCAGTTTTTTCCTCGCTCATCAGGTCAGGTCGGGTCTGTTCAATATATACCAGGGCAGCGACAGTGATCAACGCCTCACCAATGCCAATAAAGGCATGCACGCCCAGCATGGCCGGAATAACGATCTCCAGAGGGGTAGTGCCGCTCAGCCAAAGCTGGAGGGAGGCCATCAAGGCTGCTGTCATGGTTGCCAACCAGGCTCCAATTCCGGCCATCGCCAGCCGCAGTACTCTTTTTTGTCCGATGGCCAGCCGGTATAACCCAAAACCTATCACAGCGGTCAGGATGCCCATATTAAATATATTGGCACCCATAACCAGCAATCCTCCATCCTGGAAAAGCAAAGCCTGCACACTAATCACGGCAGTCATTACCAGGATGCCAGCCCAGGGGCCGAGCACAATGGCCGCCAGGGCGCCACCCAGGAAATGGCCTGATGTCCCTCCCGCAATCGGGAAATTCAACATCTGAGCAGCAAAAATGAAAGCTGCCATCACGCCCATGAGGGGAATCTGTTTTTCTCCCAGGCTCCGATTTGTGTTTTTAACCGCCAATGCTACCATGACAATCGTGATCCCCCAGAACACCAGAGAAACAGCTAAAGTTAAAAAACCATCGGGTATATGCATATAAACAGGTGAGTACAGCATGATAATCTCCTTTTCTTAGAGTAAATAGAACTCCCTAATCTTACTTATCAAGGCAATCAGCACACACACCAAAAATAGAAAAATGGTCCAGATCGGGCTGAAAGCCATATTGCTCCAGTAAATCTTTCCCCAGGGCATCCAACACAGCAGCATCCGCTTCTATCACTCTGCCACATTTCCGGCAAACCAAGTGGATGTGCGGTCCATGCTGAAAGGTGGCGTAGACCGATTTGCCCTCACTGAGATCATTCTTTCGAGCAAACCCCTCCTGCCAGAGCAGCTCTAAAGTGCGGTACACTGTGGCGATATTGACCGCACTGGTGTGCTCTCGCAGCCGTTCGACAATCTCTTCTGCCGTAACATGCCGGGGACTGCGGGTTAGCGCCTCAACAATCATCTCCCGCTGGGGAGTGATCCGGTAGCCCCGTTTTTTCAATTCCGTGACAATAGTTTGTGCCTGGGTCATTTTGTTATCTATTGCGAATAGTTGCAATAGATAACATTATATTAATTTGACCGGATTTGTCAAGTCAGTCTTGTAATAAATCCGGGGATCAGGAAAGAAAACGGGACTGACTCCCATAAAGGAGTATTTGCGGTTCTGCGCATATTCCCGTGCCAGGGAAAATCCCCCAACCGATGCCCAGGATCAGAAACATTCTAGCGTACCCCACTCAGCGCAATCTGATGATCTGCTCCTTCTGGAACAACGGTCCGACCCGCAGGTTCAGGGGAGGTCGGGCATACAGGCCGGGAGGAACGCCGATATCTGCCAGGTACAACTCCCCCACTAATTCCTCCTGTGCCTTTTTCAAGCCGATCTTCGGCAGGGCCAGTGTCAGGGTGGCCGTCGCTTGAATGACCGGCTGAAATGCCTTCCCGGTGCTGGAATCCAAACCTGAGGGTACATCCAGAGCCAGAACCGGTGCCCCCTGGGTGTTAGCCCAGCGAATCATCTCCGCGGCTGATCCGCGGGGCGCTCCGCGCAGGCTGTAGCCGATGATCCCATCAATGATCAGATCAACCGGTTTTGAAAGGTCGAGCTCGCCGAAGGTTCCCAGTTCCGCGGGGTAGGATTCCAGGATACCCAGCTGGTGGCGGATCACGCCGCTGTACTCTCCCGGGGGAGCGCTGAGCGCTACCCGCACCCCTGCTCCCCAATTCAGCAGATTCCTGGCACAAACCAGGGCACCCCCGCCGTTCCCACCGCGTCCCGCCAGCAGAACCACTGACTTCCCGCCCGGATCATTGTCGAGGAATCTCCTGGCCGCCAGAACAGCCAGCTGCCGGCCTGCGTTTTCCATCATCTGGATCAGCTTGATGCCGTATTCCTCGATCATCAACCGGTCTACTTCAACCATCTGTTCTGTCGTGAGATAGGGAATGGATTGATCTTCCATGGTGTTTGTAAGCCCGATCCTGTAATCGAGATAAATCTATAAGGTTGCCCTTAACGGTGATTCTTGGGGAAATCAACCTCTGCTCTGGAAGCCAGCACATCTCCGATCGCTGACCAGCTTTCCACCTCGAACTGCAGGATTGCCACCCCGCAAGTCGGCAGGTTATCAAGGTCGAGGTCAGAGAGGTCATTCACCAGGTAGGTCAGCCCGGGATTATGCCCGAAGAGCATCAGCCCATCCAGATAGTCTTCCTGCTGCCGGACGTAATCCAGCATATCGCTCTCAGTCGCCTGGTAGAGATCGTCCTCGATCCAAATCTCCTCCCAGGGCAACCCCATCTCACCCATGACCAGTTCCGCGGTGGCTAATGCCCTGACCGCTGAGCTGGAAATCACCCGGTCTACCGGCGGACCCCAGTCTGCCAGCCGGGCTCCCATGAGGGGTGCGTCGCGCAGGCCCCGCTTGGCAAGGGGCCGCTGGTGATCAGAAAGAAAGGGATCCTCCCAGGAGGATTTAGCGTGGCGGACAAGTACCAGGGTTTTCATAAGGTTATTGATACTGCATTTCAGGCCATTTAGCAATAGCGATCAACCAGGACCTGACATCCAGCCCAAAGAATACAAATCAAAATGGGTCAATCCAAATAATATGTAGCTGAGGCCTGGAACGTCAAACCGTTGAGAATATCCTCAATCTCCCGATTGATTTGCCGCAAATCCTGCAGATCCGCGGGGATGGTTATTAACGAGCCCAGCTGGATGTTTATTTTACTGAAGGGCAGCGGGAGCGTGTAGCGGTCCCAGCGGTTTACGTGGTAGGCCTTGCGGCAGTAGCATCCCAGGGGTAGGATGGGAACCCCGGTTTTCTGAGCGATGAAGGACAGCCCTGGTTTCACCTTATATGCGGGTCCAGACGGCCCATCCGGGTGGATCAGGAAATTATTTCCCCCTTTTATTCTTTTCAGCAATCTAAGCAGCCTCCTGCCCGCGCCGAACGTTGGATCCCCGGAAAGATTCACTTTGATCGGCTCAACTCCTAGGCGGCTGGCAAATACTGAGAGCACATCTCCCCGCTCATCATCCGGCACGATGACAGAGAATTTCGAGACATCCATCTGCTTGTGAATCAGTCCCAGGACCATCATGGTCATGCCGTGCCAGCTGGTGAGGATCACAGGCTTCTTGCTTTCCTGGGCAGGCCGCAGGTTCTCCAGCCCGGAAATCCGGAACTGGTAGGTTTTCCGGACAATTTCGGAAAATAGATATAACAGCTTACCGCTGATACTGACGTTGAGGGAACTGCTCATCACTTTTACTCACCCACTGGTCTGGAATTGGTGTGTCAGCGTGAAAACCGCCCTCCGGAGCGACCAGTCTACCACCAGTAAACCGGAAAACATCCCCACAAAGGATCGAGCCAATCCGGTAGTAGACCAAAAGCCCACCGTTCAATTCTCAAGAACTGGCTGATGGGGCTTCACCTTCAATATCTTAAAAAAGAACTGCACCAGTGGTCCAATTGTGAGGGCAAATAACAGCGTCCCCACCCCTACCGGGCCTGCCAGGACCCAGCCCACCCCAACCACAGTCACCTCGATGATTGCCCGGGACAGCTGCACGCTACGGCCGGACACCCGCGATACAGCCAGCATCAGGCTGTCCCTGGGCCCGGCGCCGGCATTGACGCTGATATATATCGCCGTGGCCAACCCTGAAAGTATCACTGCTCCCACCAATCCCGGGATCTGCAGCCAGAGCTTCCCTCCCAGGGGAGGGATGACCTTCAGGAATTGATCGACCCAGGGTCCGATAAAAAGGATATTTGCCAGCGTTCCCCATCCGACCTGCTCCCCCATCAGCATGGCAGCCAGCAGAACCAGAAGCCCGGACAGAACGATCATCATCCCGGGAGTGGTTCCAGTGAGATCAGCCAGGGCCACAGAAAGCACAGCCCAGGGACCTGTGCCGAGTCCGGCCTGGATGATCAGGGCAATCGCCACACCATAGGTAATAAAACCCAGTTGGGCAACAGCAAAATCGCGGGGAAAGGTTCTCCAGTGGATGGGCTTCAACATCTGCAGCAGTTTACCATATATGCAATATCCCGGTTAACAAACTGGAAATGCAGAATACATGGGAACCTGTTAAAAAGAATACAGGGATGACAGGTAAAAAACGATCATCCTGATAGGTCAATCCACTTGGTACTGAAAACAGCTCTGGAAAGTACGTGCTGTGCTGTCCTCAATCAGCCACTGGATACGCTGAAGAGCTCTATTCCTGCTAGATCTGATTCGCTTCTCATAACCCTCAATCAGCTGGCCCTGCACCAGCAGCGGCGTAAGGCCCTCTCCTGCCCCCTGCAGCTTATCTGTCAGCTCCTGGATAATCCGGATCTGCACCCCAGCATCATGATGCTCGCCCAGAGCATCCTGGATCCCCTGCAGTCCTTTCCGCAAGCTGTTCAGATCCTCCTGATCCAGAACCGGGCTGTAAAACTCTAGCCGGTAGCGAATCTTTTTAACACTGACACGAAATTCATGGAAGGCTTTCCCGGGGGATTCCCGGTTAAGCTCCAGGCTCCTGTTTCTGAGCTTACGGTACCTGTCAATAACGCGCCGGCTTCCAAATTTCCGGGCTGATTCCAGTGCCAATGGGCTGCTTTGCAGGGCTCCTTCAGCCAGGAGATCCCCGCAGTGTCCCAGAATGTCAGCCATTCGCTCAGAGCTGAGCGCCCGGACAAGCTCCTGCTGGGCAGCCCGTCTCTTCTCTACCAGCAGTTTAAAGACAGGCTCCAGGAATGGCCTCCAATCTCGGGCTACTTTCTCTCTATGATCAGGGAAATCAGCGATGCCCACATCCAGATCCCTGACCTCTCCGGTGGTCCGATGGATCCAGCGGAACTGTTCCATACACTGCTGGCAGGCTGGAGCCGGGAGCAGGTCCTCAAACTCGATCAGAGCTGCCCAGATCCGCCGGTTGGCCACTCGCAGATCATGGAGATAAATGGGATCCTTGCCCTCCAGGCATCCTTCCAGATTCTCCCGTATGCGCTCCAGCTGGGTATTTAAAACCATCCGGGCCATCTCTGATAAATACATACTCGCAGACCTTATTCCAGTCAGGGGTATTTTTCAGCCAGCTATCTTGAGCGAATTGAACCTGGCCACCCGGGGGCCCAGATAATTGCCGTAAAACCCGGTCTCCTGAGACCAGCGCACATTCGCCAGAGCATCCAGCAGGTTTCCTACCAGCAAGCCACCTTTGAAGGGTGTTTTCTCGCCATCATTGACCCGGTAGCCCAGCCGGATCTCACAGGCAAAATCACCCGTGAATGGATTGGGGTTGAACCAGGAAAATTCGGCGATCTCCACATAAGACCCTTCCTCCAGCTCACTGGCAGGCGTGCTGCCCGCTGGCATCTCCACGCTGCCGAAGGCGCCGCTGGGTTTCAGGCCCAAATAATGGGCGAAGCGCTGGTTGGCGATAAAGGAAGCCAGTTTATTCTCCTTGATCAAAGCCACTCGCTGGGCTGGTATACCCTCATCATCAAAAGCGCTGGAAGGCACACCATAAGGCAGCCGCCGGTTAGCCCAGACGTTGAAACTATCGCCTCTGACATCCTCCCGGAAGATTGATTTTCCTACATCCCAGGGCGTTTCGCCGCTGTATTTCAAGGAAGCTGAGGCCAGGGTCTGCAACATGGAGCCAGATAGCATTTCTCCAGCCAATATGACAGCCAGGGTTTCCCCCTGCACAAGGACCGGCCCGCTGTATGGCTGGGGTTTGCCCGCTGCCAGCAGATCCAAGGTATACCGGGCCCGCTGGGCCGCACCCTGCGTCAGGTCCAAATCCTCGATCCGCCTGCGTCTGACCTCTGCAAAGGTCTCAACCTCATTCTCTCCCTCTCCAGCGATGTAGACCCACTGCAGGTAGATGTCCGTGGAAGTTTGCTGGGCATCAATACCTGTGCTGCTGACCAGGTGGGTCTTCTTTTCCTGGCCAAAGCATTCCGCTGCCGTCATCCTGACATGGGGATACCCGGCAGTGGTTCTCTTGAGGGTGTCAAGTACTTCCCGGATCCTGCCTGCAGGGTCCTGCAAATATTCCCCGTCAGTCAGCTCCAGCTGGGGAATGGGGGCAGGCTCAGCGAAATCATAGGGTTCATTATGCACCAGCTGGGCGGTAAGAACAGCGGTCTCAAGGGCACTTTCGATCTCGGCTTCCGGTAAAAGGGATATCGTGCCCAGGCCGCTGCTGGGGTTTCCCTCCGGGTCTGTCGAATCACAAAGCACGTCTATCGTGTAAAGCTCAGATTTCACATCCCGGACAGACTCGGTTCGGTCCTTCAGCTCATACTGCTGGACGCCCAGGATGGATTCCTGGCGGATGATCCAGGCTTTGATAGCAGGATTATCCTGGAGCGCTTTTTTGATCTTTGCTAACATCAGCCTACCCTCGCTTTCATCAGAAGATGGGGTCCTCCGGATGTGACCGGGACGGTCTCTTTGGTTCCTTTTCCGCAGAAGCCAGCGTCGAGTTTGAAATCATCTGCCACCGCGGAGATACTGGAAAGAACCTCCGGCACGTAGCCGGTGATCCCGATCGGAGCGTACATCTTATCGGTCACTTTGCCACCCTTGATCTCGAATCCGTAATGGCCGGTAACCTGAATCCCCCACCCTTTGGGGTCTTCCATACCCGAGGATGTTTTGGAAACGTAAATACCCTCCTCAACCTGGCCTATCAGATCCTCCAGGGGGAGATCTCCAGAACCAAAAAAGGTATTGGTCATGCGCGGATAGACCTTGCGGGTGAAATCCTGCCGGCGTCCATTAGGAGAGCGCTCGATCTTCAGAGCAGAAGCGGAATACAGATCGGTCAGTCCTCTTTCGAAGATCCCGTTCTTGACAATCCGGGTTGGTTTGGCTGGATAGCCCTCATCGTCAAAGAAATACGACCCAAACTCTCCGGGAAAGCTGGGATCGTCGTAGATATTGACCAGATCAGACCCCACCCGCCGGCCGAGATAGCTGGCAGCCCTGGCCCGCTCCTTGAGGAACATATCCGTTTCCACCCCGTGGCCAAAGGATTCGTGGCAGATCACCCCGGAAACTCCGGGAGCTGTCACCAGCTGGTACTCGCCCGGTTCAACGCGGTCGGCGTCCAGCAATTTGATAGCTTTCTTGACCAGCCCGGCCAGCTCATCATCGCTGAAGGTCAGGATCTCCAGGCCAGCTGTGCCGCTTCTTGACAGCCAGTCAAAGACCACACCCTGGTCACCCATAACAGTGACCACGATGGTCATATTCACCCGTTGGATGTCCTGGGCCAGGTCAGCAACCCGGTCCCGGAAGACGGTTTTCTCGCGCATATCCCGAAAATTAACTCGGGCGTTGACAATCCGGGGATCGATCGCCCTGACGCGCCGGTTCATTTCCCGCAGGAATTCCAATTTGTCCTCAGTGGGCACCAGGGCAGGATCGTTTTCCATCTCAGTCTGGAAATCGCCGGACCTTTCCTCTCCCAGGTCCAGTTTTCCATTCGAAGCGTACTCCACACCCTGGATAAAATCCTTCGCTCCCCGGATCACGTCTTCCTTGTTAAAGCCTCCCAGGGCTTTTTCACGCAGGGTACGGCCGTCAAATGTCCGCAGGATCACACCAGCCGTCGGTTTACCGGCAACCACCCGTTCCTGTTTGTTGTCAACCAGGTATTGAGTCGTCTCCCGGGAAGACAGCGAGACAGCCCCATAAGGGGCTTCCTTTTCCAGGATTTTGAGCACCTCACCCAGGGCAGGACGCAGGGCACTCATTTCTGGTTTCAAAAGCTGATCTTTCACAAAGCGCTCCTTGGTTAAGGCTGATACGACTGGATTGATTGGCCGGGACTTTAGAAAGCCCACTCACCAGAACGCAGCACGGATTCCACAGTCCCATCTTCCAGCACACCATCCACATCCAGTTCACCGGACCCTACCATAAAATCGGAGTGAACCAGACTGGTGTTGCCGCCGTGGGAAGCGAAATCCTCCTGCGACATGTTTTCCCCATCCTCCAGGCTGAACCTATAGGCACCCCCCAGCGCCAGGTGGCAGGAGGCATTCTCATCCAGCAGGGTATTGTAGAACAGCAATCCAGATTGGGAAATAGGAGAGCTGTCCGGCACCAGGGCAACCTCACCCAGCATACTGGCGCCTTCGTCGGTATTCAACAGGTTTTCAAGAACCTTCTCTCCCTGTTCCGCTGAGAAATCAACCACCTTCCCTTCTTTAAAGGTCAGGCTGAAATTGTCAATCACGTTGCCGGTATACACCAGGGGCCGGGTGGACCTGACAGTACCCGAGATGTGGTGCCTGTCCGGCAGGGTGAAGACCTCTTCAGTGGGGATATTAGCCGTAAAGGGGATGCCGCCGCGGGTCTCAAAGCCCGCTGAGCGCCAGATGTGGCCTTCAGGCAGCCCGATCCGCAGGTCTGTACCCGGAGCGGTGTAATGGAGCTCCCGGTAAGCTTTCGCGTTCAGGTAATCCGCCCGTTTCTTGAGGTTTGTCAGATGGGTTTCCCAGGCGGCTACGGGGTCGTCCTCGTGCACCCGGCAGATCTTGAAAATAGCTTCCCAGAGCGCCGGCATCTGCTCCTCGGGCGGCAGATCAGGGAAAATCTTCCGGGCCCAACCTTCCACAGGAATGGAAACCACGGTCCAGTTCATGGTGTTCTTGCCGATATGGACGCTGATCGGCTTCCAGTTTTCCAGGAAAGTCCGCTGCTGTTCATCGAGCACTTTGGGATCCTGTCCAGCCAGCAGATCGGGGTCGATGGCTGAAATGGTGAACATCGCGCCCCCGTTCTCGATCACCTCCAGAACCCCCTGAGCCCGCCAGGAAGCGTATTCCCCGAATGAATCCCGGGGGGCTTCCCGCAGGCGGATCAAGTTGACCTCGTCATCGCGCCACTGCACGTCAACCAGCGGAGATCCCGCCCGGTAGGCGCTGGCAACCAGCTCCCTGATGAAGGGAGCTGTCTCAATAGGCACGCCGCCGTTTCTGAGATGCTGCAAGATCAGCTTCTGGCCGGGCTGCAGATTGAGGCCAACCTTGACAGCAAGCTCGGCATATTTCTTTAACAGGTTTTGAAAATTCTGATCCATTTTATTCTCCAGGATTATTCATTCCGAGATCAATCGCTGCCCCGGGATTGTAAAACGATTACCTCCTGGATTTTACCACCCGGGTATCTACCTTCCGGAAAGGGGTAATCCTTCAGGACAATCAGCGGGGTGGAATAATGCTGATATTCACCCTTCTGGAGAACTGTTTTCTGATTACAGAGGAATTTACTGGGTCTTTTCGATAATGGAAAGGAATTTTCCCGCATCCAGGCTGGCGCCCCCGACCAGTGCGCCGTCAATTTCTGGCTGGCTGAAAAAACCCCTGGCATTTATCGGATTGACGGAGCCTCCATACAGGACCCGGATCCCCTGGCTGGACTCTTCTCCCCACAGTCCTGACAGGACAGGGCGGATCACAGTTGAAATCAAATCTGAGATTTCCTGTGGATCAGCCGACCTGCCGGTCCCAATTGCCCAGACCGGCTCATAAGCGATGATGATCTCCCCGGGATCGGTCAGCAGGACATTTTCCAGCGCTCCCAGCAGCTGCCCGCTGATCACAGCAGCTGCCCTGCCGGAATCCCGTTCTGGAAGGGATTCCCCCACACATAAGACTGGCACCAGCCCGGATCGGCGGGCTGCTTTGATCTTCCGGTTGATCAGCGCTTCGCCTTCACTATAATAAGCCCGGCGCTCGCTGTGGCCCAGAATGACATGGCTGCAGAAATCCGCTGCCATCCTGCCGCTGACCTCACCGGTATAGGCTCCGGATTCCTGGTCGGAAATATTCTGCGCTCCCAGCATGATAGGAGAGCTGACCAGTAATTTATGCAGTTGGGAGAGAGCGGTAAAGGGGGGGCAGATCAGCACTTCCACGCCAGAAAAAGACCTCATCCCCTGCATCAGGGAGCGCACCAGGGAGATCGCTTCCCCCTCGGTCTTGTTCATTTTCCAGTTGCCGGCTATCAGGGGAACCCTCATATTCACTCCAATTCCTGGATATAGAGGGAGTCCACAATGCCCACGATCACTGAGATCACACAACCGTCAGGATTGTTCAGGACCGTGCGGGCACCGTTGCCTTCCCGATTTACCAGCACGGTATCACCCACACCTGCCTGGGAGTTGTCCAGGGCCACAAAATCGCCCTCTGGAGGGTAGCCCGGCAGAGTCAAGGGCTGCACAACCAGCAGACGTCTATTCTTATAATGCGGGTGACTGATAGTAGTCACCACGGTTCCGGTCACTTTGCCTATGATCATTTTTCAGGTGTATTTTTCGGTCCCTTTTTTCAAAGTAAAGTCGAACTTATCATCCGGATGCACAACAAGCTCGTCTACAATGCCGATCAAGGCCAGATCCACCGGCACAAAGGTGTGAATATCCATGGCCAAGGCTGCTTCCCGGGAACGGACCATCACGCATAGATCCCCCGGACCTGCCTGAACCACATCCACAGCGACCTGCAGGGGACCAGTTGGCTCAAGATGCTTATTGAGGGGTTCTACCACCAGCAGCTTCATGCCTGTCAGGTCCTCGTACTTAACAGAAGCAACTGCGGTTCCCCGCACTCGACCGAAAAGCATCTCAGCTTCCTCTCACGTTCTTTAGCACCCGGCTGATGATGGCTTTCAGCAGGCTGGAATCCACAACACCCCCGACCTTGTTTTGCACCGCCTGGAAAACCTGCTCTTCCAGAGCGGCCGTGGGCTGTGAAGGCGCCGGGGTCTCCGGCAGGGGCGGGGCTGCGCTGGGGGAAACGTTTTTAGTGATGTAGGGCCGAATCGGCGCACTAGACGGCTGATCGTGCTCCTTAAGCAGTTCCACACCCAGTTTGCGGGCCTTTTCCCTGGCGACATCAGTGACTACTACATCATCATTCACCACCAGGGTGGCTACCCCCTGATGATAGAGATCCTCGATGTCCCGTTCAGTATAGAATATTTTGGGCATAGGATGACTCCTCGACTGCTATCTATTTTCCGGCGATGCCTTCAACGTTTTCCATGGCCTGAATAGCCGCGTCCCGGGCAGTGATCATCTCCGCTTCTGTACCGGACATCCACATCCTTCCAAAGCGCCCAACCGAGGCGATATGAATGATCTTGACATTGGATTTTTTCTCAGCCTCATTGGCCGCCAGCATGATATATGCAGCCGGAGCAACTTCCAACACGAAAAGCGTCTCTCCCGCGACCAGCATCGAACCCCGCCGCCAGCGGTTGAGCAGCTGGGCCTGGTAGGGATCTACCCGGGTGATCAGGTTGGAGGAATACACTGTGGGTTTGATGCGATCTTCCTTGACCAATCCCAAACGATCGAGGACGATCTGTCCGGATTCCAGGACCGCGGCCTGGTTGAGAGAGTGCACCTCAAACATGCCAAATTCCCGCTCAACGACCTGGGCACCAGGTTTGGCTTCTGTAGCCTTCACCGCTATATCCACCGTGCGGAAAACCTCATTGCCAGGGGACATTTCCACATACAGCGACGCCATGCCCTCCACGGGCAGGTCTCCCTGGGTGATGGTGCCTACAAACGCCGCCACCTCGGACTGCATGCGGTCCAGATAACAATACACTCGCAACTGAAAATCAGTTTTTTGTGCCATATTTTCTCCTTAGAGGACTGCTCTTCCAGACCCGTTTTGGTCAGACAGGTTCGTCCCCGATGTGGTCATGCATCGCCATCCCGATCGGGGTCACCAGCGCAGGATGATCGCTGACCCAGGTGGGAATTCCTGTATACTCCTCGACAACTTCGGCTGCCCTGTAAAAAGCGCTTGTGCCGCCTACCAGAACTATTTCGGGCACCTGATAGCCCTCCACGTGTCTGGCAACAATGCTGGCAACCTTTTCCAGAACTGGTCTCACTACCGGAAAAAGCGCTGGCTGCTGGGCAGGATCGGTCTTCACCCGTTCGGCATCCTCAAAGGGAATGTCCCGGGCGCCGGCGATCACCAGTGAAAAGTGAGTCCCACCGGTTGCTTCATCAGCCGTATAAATCACCCGGCCGTTCTCCACTACCGCGATGCCGGTTGTCCCCCCGCCCACATCGACGATCACACCATCCTTGAGGCGTACTAGGGCATTGGCTGCGCTGGGTTCATCTACCAACCCGGTGCAGATCAATCCGGCGGCTTCCACCACATGAGCGGTTGCCTGGACTTCCACCCGGGGGACTCCCGGGGGATATCCGCTGGCCGCGTGGCTGAGCTCTCTGCCAATGCGCTTCTCAATCCGGTCTTTCATGCTTTTGACCAGGTCAACAGCGCCGATGAAGTCCACTACCAGCCCATCCCGGGCCACCTGCGCGAACTGGTATTCACCTGCCAGCGGCCGGTCGTTCTCATCCAGCACGGCAACCGTCAGATAGGCAGTTCCCAGGTCAACCCCCACCTTGAGCTGCCCCTTGGGAGGGGATCCAAGTGGGGCCGGTTCTGGGTCTTCCACCCAGTGAAAAAGCTCTGCAGCGCGGGCTAAGGTCGTGTAGAGTTCCGGTGAACCCAAAGCAACCCCGTCGCTACTTGGATTCAGAGCGACCGCCGAAGCTGCCCTTGGTGCTCTGCGGCAGGACCATTTCCACGTTTTCGTGCGGGCGCGGGATGACATGGATGGATACCAGTTCACCAACCCGTTTCGCGGCTGCGCCGCCAGCATCCGTGGCCGCTTTCACTGCGCCCACGTCGCCCCGGACCATCACGGTCACGTATCCGCCGCCAACATATTCTGAGCCGATCAGAACCACGTTGGCTGCTTTGACCATGGCATCAGCGGCTTCCACTGCGCCAACCAGGCCGCGGGTCTCCACCATACCGAGGGCGATGAAAGAAGGATCTTGTTGTGCCATTTTTTACTCCTTGTACTAAATGAATGAACCTGTTTTTATCTCAGTCAATCAATGATTGAATTGTCACTTTCCGAGCACTTCCAGGACAGTCTCGCGGACCAGCTTTTCCAGCTCCTGGTAATCGGGTGACTGAGGTGATCCAGCTCGCACTCTCCCCGGTCGGAACGCCTCTGGAGGAGGCGGGCTGGTCTCAAATGCCAGGCGCTTGATGTTGTAGAGATGGTGCACGTTGATGTTGTCGCCGGTGATCGCCCCACCTACACCTCCGGAGCCCAGGGTCAGGGAGGGGGTGATCCCGGTGGTATAGCCGATCATGCCCAGGGTCCCCATGGTATTGACCCCAATCCGAAAAACCGGCTTCTCCAAGCCAAAGGCATAGATCACATCCTCATTGGTGGCGTGGATGATCAGGCTGTGCCCCCGGCCTCCGAAAGCTATCAGCTCCAGGCAGCGATCGCAGCCAGCTTCCCAGCCGTCAGCAACGTAGAAGCCCAGCACAGGGGTAAGCTTTTCACGGGAGAGGGGCTCCTGCTTGCCAACTGACTGCAGGTCAGCTACCAAAATGCGGGTCCCTTCAGGGATCTCGAACCCGGCTTTGGCGGCCAGGTATTGGGGAGATTTGCCAACCGAGGAAGCGTCGATGGTCCCATTCGGGAAAAAGAGCATTTTCCGCAGGGCTTCCGCCTGCGGGGGGCTTACCCAATAAGCGCCCTGGGCCTGCATGAGCTCTTTCAGTCGGGCGGCGATTGGCTGATCGGCGACTACTGACTGCTCGGTTGCGCAGATCAGGGAATAGTCAAAGGCTTTGCTGTTGACAATATAGCGGGCCGCTTTTTCCAGGTCCGCGGAGCGATCCACATAGACAGGAACGTTGCCCGGTCCGACACCGTAAGCAGGTTTGCCTTTGGAATGGGCCGCGCGGACCATTCCACTGCCCCCGGTAGCCAATATCAAGGCGGTGTACTTATGGGAAAGCAGCTCATCTGTGCCGGGAAGGGTAACCTCTGACATGCAGTGGATCAATCCCTGCGGGGCGCCAGCCTTAACAGCCGCCTCGTTCATCAAGCGGGCGGTCTCCACACAGCAGTTCACCGCCGAGGGATGGGGAGCGATCACAATCGCATTGCGGGCTTTCAGCGCCATCAAGACTTTGTTCATCACAGTTGAGGTGGGATTGGTGCTGGGAGTCAGAGCGGCAATCACTCCCATTGGCCAGGCGATCTGATAAAGCTTTTTGGCTTCGTCTTTATTGATGATGCCTACCGTTTTGACATCTTTGATGGATTCCCACACCACCCGGGAAGCGAATTGGTTCTTGATCTTCTTATGCTCCGGGACACCAAAGCCGGTTTCCTCCGCGGCCATGCGTCCCAGCCGCTCTGCTGCCCCATAAGCCACTTCAGCCATGGCCTCACAAACCCGATCTACTTCTGGCTGGGTGGCAAAACCCCAGATCTTCTGGGCTTCATGGGCCTGGATCACCATCTGGCGGGCCTGCTGGATTGAGCGTAAATCCTTGTCAAATTCTGGCATTGCTTTATCCCATTATTCCACTACGTTAGCGTTCATTCCTTCTGGTAGGTCACCTCACCGAACACGGTGAGATGATCGATCACTGCCATGATCACAGCATCTACAGGCCGATTCTGGGTGATTTTGGTCTGGCGGCCGCTGGAACCATGAGCTGTCAGCACCAGGTCCCCAATCCCGGCGTCCAGGGTATCCACTGCCACATAGGGCTTGCCTACCAGGGTGCCGCGCTCATCAGTCTGGCGCAGAATCAACAATTTTCTGCCCTCGAGGGTGGGCTCTTTGATGGTTGAAACCGTTGTACCTATTACTTTGGCGATCAGCATGGACTTCTCCTGAAACTCATTTTCTGAAGGTTATCTCACCATCCACTTCCAGGTGATCCAGCACCGCCATGATCACCGCATCCACCGGGGTCTCTTTGGTAATTCCGGTCTGCCGGGCAGCGGAACCGTGGCAGGTCAGCACCACATCTCCCTCCCCGGCGTCCACCAGGTCGACCGCGGCATAAGCCACTCCCCGCTCCTCTTGGCCGTGTACATCAGTCTCCCGGCAGAGGAGCAGTTTGGTGTCCTTGACCCTGGGGCTTTTGATGGTTGAGATCGCGCTGCCGATCACGCGGGCAATTTTCATCCCGAAGATCCTCTAATAAGCCTTGGCTTGCTGTTTCTCGGGTGCCGCTGCGCCCCCGCCGTTGGATGAACGCTGTCCCTGGACGATCTTGACACCAGCGCTGGCACCGATGCGGGTTGCTCCGGCCTTGACCATGCTCTTGGCTTCCTCAAAATCGTGCACACCACCAGATGCCTTCACGCCCATATTTGGTCCCACCACCCTGCGCATCAGAGCGACATCTTCCACAGTGGCGCCTCCCCCGGAGAATCCAGTCGAGGTTTTCACAAAATCTGCTCCGGCTTCCTTGGCAAGCAGACAGGCGGTGATCTTTTCCTGGTCGGTCAATAGCGCAGTTTCGATAATTACTTTTACTATTGCACCGGCCTGGTGACCTACCTTTACGACTTCACGGATATCCCGGGCTGCCAGGGTAAGGTCGCCAGCTTTGAGGGCTCCGATATTCAGGACCATATCGATCTCCGTGGCACCATCCTTTATGGCTGTCTGGGCCTCGAAGGCCTTGACCTCCGGGGAGGAAGCGCCCAGTGGAAAGCCGATTACCGTGCAGACCTTAACCGGGGTGTCCTTCAGCAGCTCCGCACACAGCGTGACATGCGTAGGGTTGACGCATACTGAGGCAAACTTATACTTGCGGGCCTCGTAGCACAGCTGGGCGATCTGGTCCGCTGTCGCATCCGGTTTCAATAAAGTATGGTCGATCAAACCGGCGATGTCGGGGTCATCCGGGATGTTGCCAAGCTGAGAGGTGATGCGTGATGCTCCGGCACTGACCACCTCTCCAACCCGGTTAAAGCAAGTGTCGACACATATTCCATCGGCGCAATCCGTCGAACAGTACTCTCCGGCTGGCTGCTGGGCCAGGTAATCCCTTTCGTCAAGGGCAATCAGCACTTCCCGGGCAATGACTTCCACCAGATGTTTGACTTCCTGTGTTGTTGTTTCCATAGCTCAACTCTCAATTGCCATTATTTTGTCAACCCGGCGGGCATGGCGGCCGCCGCCGAACTCGGTCTCTAGAAAAGTGGTCACAATCTGCTTTGCCAGGCTGGGGCCGATCAATCCAGCGCCCAGGGTAAGCAGGTTGGCGTTGTTGTGTTCCCGGCTGTTAGAAGCAGTGGCATGGTCGTAGCACATGGCAGCCCTGATTCCCTTGACCTTGTTGGCGGCCATGCAGCTTCCGATGCCGGCTCCATCGATCATGATGCCCCGCCAGGCTGTACCATCAGCAACCTGCTGGGCTACAGCCAGGGCAAAATCGGGATAATCCACGGATTGGCTGCTGTTGGTGCCGCAATCGATCACCTGATAGCCCGCTTCCGTCAGGAATGCCTTGATTGTCTCTTTCAAAGCATACCCACCGTGATCAGCCCCCAGGGCAACCATTTTCTGGCTGGTCGAACTGCCCTGGTCTGTCCGGGATTGCTCCAGCGCCGAGAGATGCTCCCCAACTGCCGGCATCTGCCGGGTCAGCCCGGAAACGACCTCGTCGACAATTCTTTTCAGATCTGCATCACTCAAATTCGCCATAAGCTTCTCTCTCAGGAAGACTGAATCGGAAAACGCTGGAAAACTGCTGTCGGAGAGGACGCCGACGCTTTCAAATTAGTGTAAAAACGGAACCTGTCCGCCCGGAATTCCGATTCCACATACTCGATCACCCGCCCGTCGGCCGTGCGGGTTTCCCGGTGGATCACCAGAACTGCGGCAGGCTGGTCCATCCCCATAATCTCCGCAACCTGGGGAGTCGCGATCTCCGCCCCGATTTCCTGCTCAGCATGGTCAGGCTTCATGTTGTACTGGGAGGCCAGCACATCATAGAGGGACTCCATTCCAAAATCATGCTCCAGGATCCCCAGGCAGAAGGCGTGGGGAAGGTAAGCCCGTTCAATGGCAGCCGGCTTGCCATCCACCAGGCGCAAGCGGTTCAAAAAGACCACTTCCGCTCCCAGCTGGACCCGCAGCACCCTGGTCAATAAGGGGTCTGCGGGGACGATCTTTGCTTCCAGCACCCTGCTGCCGACCACCTTGCCGCGCTGGGCCATTTCCTGCGAAAAACCATACAGGAATTCGACAGTCTTCGGGAAGTGCGTCTCAGTAACGAATGTGCCCACACCCTGGACCGACTCCACATAACCTTTGGCTGCCAGATAGCTCAAGGCATGGCGGATGGTATTACGGCCTACTTGATGCTTTTCACTCAAGGATTTTTCAGAGGGCAGACGCGCGCCAGGCTGGAGCTCACCGGTATGGATCTGCTCCAGGATGGAATCGGCTATCTGCTGATAGAGCGCTTTGGTCATCGCCAACTTCCCGATTGATAGGATAACCCAACCCTACGTGTTCTTACTTGTTCCTACATGTTCTATCAGCAGTATACAAGAAAGACCTTCGGCTGTCAAGCGTCAAATACCCCCTCTATCTGGGGTATTGGCAGGATACTACCCGCACCAGTGGGGTCCTTTGGTTTTACAGAGAAGAAAACGGTGGATTTTGAGGTCGGCTGGGACGGACAGCCCTGAGGGAGATCAAAGCCGCCGGGACAAGGATCCCGACGTAGATCCAGAGTGAGATTTGAAAGCTGCCGGTGAAGTCATAGATCAATCCGGTGATCAAAGGTCCTAAACTACTGCCCGCAACCTGAGCGGTCAGCATGCCGCCTTTTAGCTGACCCAGGCTTTCCCGGCCGTAATATCGAGCGAAGAGAGTGCCTCCCAGCAAGGAGATCAAGCCAGCAGAGATACCAATCAGCACCGCGTAGCTGTGAGCCATCCAGGGAGCCGCAGCCTGGGACAGCACCGCGATTCCAGCCGCCAGGGATGCCATGCAGATCAGCAGCAGCACGCGCAGGGATCCCCGGTCAGCAATCGGCCCCATCGCCAGTTGGGTGGCCAGGGAAGCAGCCGCATAGGTGGTATAGGTGGCAGCTGCTACCCCTGCCGTGATCCCCTGCGAATCCAGGATGGAAAGCAAATTGAAGAATACCGCTGTGATCACCATCGCCCACAAGGCAGCGTTGATAATCATGATCCAATACGCTGGTGTTTTGCGGGCTTGAGCCGCCGTCCAAATCTCGTCCCTTTTCGGGAGAGTTTGAAGCTCCCGAACCTCCTCCGCAGTCCCCCCATCCAGCTCCTGCCCGACATCCCCTGGGCCATCTCGCAGCAGGGCAACGAGGGGCAGGCCGATCAGCCATACCAGCAGACCCAAACGGGCGTAAGCGGTTCGCCAGCCAAAATGATTGATCAGGTAGAGGAAAAATGGAGGAAGCACAGCCATACTGACTGAAAATCCACTGCTGACGATCCCGGTCACCGTGCCCAACCTTTTCCGGAACCACAAAGCCGGGATATTCCCCGCCATCAGCGACAGCGCGCCTTGTCCCAGCAAGCGCAGACTGAAAAAGCCCACCAGGAGGGCTGGCAGAGAGTCGACCCGGGAAAAGAGCTGGCAGGCAGCCCCCAGGAGCAGCAGGATCCCCAGGGTGGTCTTGCGGATACCGATGCGGTCCATCAAAGAACCGATCAAGGTCTGCGGTAGAGCCGCAGCCAGGGTGCCCGCTGTGTACGCCCCGGAGAGGGCTGACAAGCTGATGCCCAGGGACGCCTGCAGGGAAGGATTGAATACGGAGATACCGAATGTCTGACCGACGCCGGTGACCGCCTGGGTAATGACCGCCACCGGGACCATCATCCAGCCGTAATAAAAAGGCAGCCGCCCTGCCAAGCGGCTTCCCCAGGTATATTTCCTTTGATCTTTCATTCTTTTAGCTCTTTCCGGGCTTTACAACAAACCCATTTCACTCAATGCCTCCCGCAGCCCAGCAGGGGATTGGAAATGGATAGTAGAAAATCCCTGTCGCTTGGCTTCCTGGACATTCTCGTCAGAATCATCGATAAACAGGCAATCCCGGGCCTGCTCCCCCAGCTCTTTCAGCAGCGCCTGATAGATTTCCGGATGGGGTTTAGCCACACCCAGTTGAAATGAGAGGACCAGGGGATCGAACCAATCCAGAAATCTGTGTTCCTTCCGCACCCTGGGAAAGGTCTCTCCGGACCAATTGCTGAGAGCTGCCAGCGGATAGCCGGCTTCTTTCAGCTGGCGGAGGATATTAACCGTTTCAGGAAAATCCCCTCCCATCATTTCATACCAGCGGGAATAGTACATCTGGATCGGTTCGGCATATTGGGGATAGCGGGGAATCAGCTCATCGATAGCGTCCTGAAAAGGCCTGGCGGTGTCCATCTGGGCGTTCCATTCTGGCGAGCAGACCTTTTCCAGGAAATATTCCATCTCAACCCGGTCATCAAAGACCTTGCGATAAAGGTAGCGCGGATCCCAGTCCAGCAGCACACCGCCGAGGTCGAAGATGAGTGTTTTTTTCCTGGCAGGCAATTTGCTCATAGCATTCTTTCTATTAAGCTCAGGGCAGACCGTACACAAATATCCCAGGATTATATCAGACGGAGAAGATCTGAGCACAGCTAATCTTCTCTGGTGAATCCCATCTACTTGACCTTACAAACAGCCCCGCTCTCAACAGGAGAATGTCCTGGAAACTCCCTATCTACTGATAAAAGTACTATTGACATTTGTCCAGTAGATGTTTATTCTATGTAATAAATTAGAAGTTTGCCTGTCTGATTTGAAGAGCATCGAATATGTCAATCAATTCTTTAAAATGCAGTCCAGTCGGCACCAGCTATCGGAAGGCCGGGGCAATCCGGAAAAGCCGCCAGTATCCTCATTTCCAGCGGTGCCACTGATAGACTTTTAGAGGAGATTTCTATGCCTGAAAAAAGCCAGCTTTTAGAACCCTTTCAATTAGGAAAATTGACCCTCCCCAATCGAGTTGTGATGACCACTCTCAAATTGGGGTATGGAAATAAGGTGGGAGAGGTCAATCAGCGCCATATCGCCTTTTACCGGAGGCGGGCTGAGGGAAATGTTGGCTTGCTGACTTCCGAGCCGCTCTACGTTCAGCTCAACGGTCGCGAACTCCCCACCCAGCTGGGCATCCACAACGACGGTTTGGTACCCGGCCTCCAGGAACTGACCGGGGCAGTCCACGCTGCCGGGGGTCTGGTCATGGCTCATATCAATCACGCCGGCCGGGCCGCCAACCCTAAGCTGGTACCACCTGACGAGCGAATTTCCGCATCTGATGTGTTCTGCCCGGCCAATCAGGTCACACCCCACCCGCTGACAAAAGAGGGGATCACGGAAATCGTTTCCGCTTTTAGGGCCGCTGCCGGTCGGGCCCGCCAGGCAGACTTCGACGCCCTGGAGATCCCCTTCAGCCACGGTTATCTCATCCACCAGTTCTTATCCCCCCACACCAATCACCGCCAGGATGAGTACGGCGGCTCCTTCGAGAACCGGATGCGATTTGGGAGGGAGGTGATTGCCGCGGTGCGGGCCGAAGTTGGCGATGATTACCCGATCGTGGTGCGCATGAATGCCAAGGATTATGTTCCGGGGGGTCTGGAGATCGAGGATGCCATCGAAATAGCCCGCTCCCTGGAGACGCTGGGCGTTCAGGCTCTCAGCATCACTTCGGGGACAATGTGCGAAAGCGTGCCTTTCTGTCTCTATCCGACCGGGACACCAAAAGCCAATCTACTTCCCATGGCCGGCCAGATCAAGGACACGGTATCGCTGCCCATTATCGTGGCCGGACGCATACGCTCGCCGGAAGTGGCCCGGGAAGCGTTATCTGCCAGCCAGACCGATCTGATCGGCCTCGGCCGTCCCTTCCTGGCCGATCCGGACTGGGTGCAGAAAACAGCCGCTGGGGACGAAGAGGGCATCCTGCTCTGCGCGGCCTGCCACCAGGGCTGCTTAGGGGAACTGCGCCTGGGTCACGGGACATCATGTATGTTCAACCCCCTCACCGGTCGTGAAGCTGAGATCCAGCTCACTCCCGTTGAGGAACCGCGCCGGGTGATGGTGATCGGGGGAGGACCGGGCGGCATGGAAGCAGCCATCACAGCCGCCCAGCGAGGACATCAGGTCACTCTTTTTGAGCAGGACGACCGTTTGGGCGGACGTCTCCGCGAAGCGGTTTCAGTTCCTTACAAGGAAGAGTTCGCTGACCTGATCCGCTTCCAACAGGTACAACTGGAGCGGGAGGATGTGGAGGTGCGGTTGAACACCGCGGTGACCCCGGAGCTGGTTTCCCGGGAAGCGCCCGATGTCATCGTTCTCGCCGCTGGAGCTGAACCTATCATCCCGTCTTTCCCGGGTCTGGAGGAAACCAGCTGGACCACAGCTTATGACCTGCTGGATGGCAAGAGCGAAGTAAAAACCAAAACCGCCTTCATTGTAGGGGCAGGCACAGCTGGTCTGGAAACAGCCGAGTACCTGGCCCAGCGCGGGGTGAGCTCGATTGTCGTCAAGCGCAAACCCGAAGTAGGCGGCAAACTGGACCCCCTGGCAAGAGCGGTCCTTCTCAAACGCCTGGAATCCCTGGGTGTTGATGTGCGCACCGGTCTGGAAGTCGTCCGTTTTGAGAAAAGCAAAGCGGGGCAAACAACAGTTGTCGCCCGCCACTATCCCCGGCGGGAAAACGTGTCCGAACTGCGCTTCGAGGCCGAAACAGTGGTTATCGCTCTGGGATTACGAGCGAATCATGAACTGGCCGAAGCGCTGGAATCCCAGGACGGCCCACCGGTTCACATCATAGGCGATTATGTGGAGCCCCGTGAGGCGCTGGAAGCAGTTTGGGAAGGATTCGAAGCCGGAAGGAATGTGTAGAGAATATGACTCTCAGTCTGGATATCCTCACCATCATTGGGACAGTGATTGTCTTGGCTTATCTGGGCAGCAAATGGTTATCCCGTTGGGGATTCCCCCAGGTGGTTGGGTTTATCCTGGTGGGAGTAGTGCTCGGATCATCTTTTCTGAATTTCATACCTCTCTCCCTGACCAAGGAGTTGGGATTTATCAGTGAGATTGCTCTGGGTTTGATCGGCTTTGAAATGGGATCCCGTCTACATATAGAAGAACTGCTCAACGAAGGCAAGACCATTCTGCTGATATTGATCGGTGAAGCCCTGGGAGCATTTTTCTTGGTATCAGCAGGCGTTTATTTGCTGACGGGATCGGATTACACAAGTCTGATTTTTGGCGCCCTGGCAACCGCCACTGCCCCCGCCGCAACCGTAGACGTGCTCTCCGAATATCGTGCCAAAGGCCCCCTGACGACTACATTGTTAGCTGTGGTTGGTTTGGATGACGCTTTAGCATTACTGCTGTTCAGCATCGTCTCAACTGTAGCCACCATACTACTGGTTGGCTCGGATCAGTTCGCCTGGCTTGAGATCATCTCCCTTCCTCTCCTGGAGATTCTTGGGGCGGTAATCCTGGGCACAATCTTCGGCATAGGGTTGAACTGGGCACTGGAAAGGCTTAAACAGAAAGAACATGGTCTGTGTGCCTTCATCGTCGGCACAATATTGCTAACTGCCGGGCTGGCAGATTCATTCGGCGCTTCCTTGATCCTGACAACCATGACCATGGGAATCTTTATCGCCAATTACCGGACAGACAACAGCCAATACGCCCAATGTGTGGTCGAACGGATAGGACCTTTGATATACATCATGTTCTTTGTGCTGATGGGAGCCCGCCTACAGGTCTCCCTGCTGCCGCAAATGGGATTATTGGGTTTGCTGTATATTTTGTTGAGGAGTACTGGAAAGTTTGGCGGCGCCTGGCTAGGGGGGGTGATAGGAAAAGCGCAACCCCAGGTACGTGAAAATCTAGGTTTCGGATTGTTATCCCAAGCTGGTGTGGCTGTTGGATTGGCCTACTCGATTGCGGGCCGATTTGACAGTTACGGGGATGCGGGAGTCCAATTAGGGAATTTGGTCATTAATGTGATAACCATCACTACTTTCGTCGTCCAAATCGTTGGACCGATCATGGTGAAGCAGGCAATCTTTCGATCTGGAGAAGCTGGTAAAGCCATTGTCGCAGCTGAAGGATAATTCAATTCAGCGTCGACTCGCGATAAGCCATCTCTCCTAGAACACCAGTACGAATTCCTGGAAAGCCAGCAGGGCAGCGAAGGCCAGGGTGACAGCGATGCCGATGGCCGCTCCTGAGGGTCCTCTTTCGTACGCTTCAGGGATCAGCTCGGCAAACACCATCCAGATCATAGCCCCCGCAGCCAGGCCCAGACCCAAGGGCAGCCAGGGTTCAAAAAGGATCACAAAAAGAAAGGCCGGAACAGCCATTAAAGGCTGTGGCAAGCTGGAAAAAATCCCCCACAAGCCTGCTTTCCAGGGTCTGGTTCCACGGGGGACCATGACCATGGCAATAGCCAGTCCTTCCGGGAAGTTATGGATAGCTATCGCTGCAGTGATGAACAACCCCAATTTCTGGCCACCTCCGAAAGAAACCCCCACCCCGATCCCTTCCGCAAAAGAATGCACCGTCATAATGCCCAGGATCAGCAAGGCTTTACGAGCATCCCCGCCGCCCAGATCTCCCAGGTCGACCTCTCCTCGTTTCCTGATCAGTTTATCCGCCCCCACGATGAAGGCCAGACCTACCAGCAAGCCCATAAAGGCCCGGTAGGGATTGAGATGGGCTCCTTCCTGAATGAGATTGTAGCTGGCTCCCAGCATCAAGCCGGCCGTAGTGGCCTGGAAAATGCCCAGCCACCAGCGATTGAAACTTTTAAAGAAGAAAAAGGGCACTGCCCCCAAACCTGTGACCACAGCGGTCATCCCAGCTGCTATCAGGATGGTCCACAGATTGACATCGATTTCCATACCTTGATCCCTTACTATACCTGCGGGAGCCGGTGCAACTATCAGGCAATTGTACCAGCGCTGGAGAGCAGCCGTATTTTCTATCCTGGTTTTCCCGTGCGCCTTGTTATCTTGTCAGCGCTACCCGGGCAGATATTCTCTGAAGGACATGCGGTGCTTCGCAAGAAGCAGTTCCAGGTAGCGCTGGACTTCCGCAGAGGTTTCAGCTTCACTCCAACCCAGCACTACAGCGGTGATGCCAGCAATTTCCTGCAGACTTTCCGGAGTGATCTTACCCAGCTTGGCCAGGGTAGTGCGGCGCAGGATCAAATCATCCAGGTGGTGGACATCTTCCTCTTCCAGGATCCATTCCAATTCGCCCAGAGTGATGTCGGGAATGGTTGTCAGCGGGGTCAATTTTTCCGCGTACCGGGAAACCAGACGGGAGGTCTTGGTGCCGTAGCGCCCGAAAAGGCTCTCGATCACCGACAGGTCAAGTCCAGCGGTCTCCGCCCATTTATCTCTCAGCAGATCGCGCTCTTCCGGGCTGGGAGGGTAGCCCCGGCTGCCGCCAATGGGCAGATCCCAGGTGGAAAGCTTTCGTTCTGCCCCCAGCAGCCTCAGGACTTCATCGGCCGCGACCTCAGAAAAAGCCCGGAAGGAAGTCCATTTCCCCCCTACCAGAGAGAGAACCGGGATTCCCAGCAGCTCACCAGGGTTGAGGATGATCACCTTATGATCGCGGCTGATCTGTCCCGTCGCAGTGCCTTCTGTTCGCTGCAGCGGGCGGACTCCCGAGAAGGTATAGATGATCTGGGAGCGGTTGACCTCGATCTCAGGGAAAACCCGGCCGATCATCTCGAAGAAATACTCCACCTCCTCTTCGGTGATCACAGCTTGATCGGGTTGATCGATGCGAATATCCGAGCTGCCGATCAGTACCTTGTCCAGCAGCGGGAAGATCAAGACAATGCGGCCGTCATCATTTTCGAAAAAGAACTCATGATCGCCAATCGCGTTTTTCAAAAGGGGGTTATCCAGGATCAGGTGGCTGCCTTTGGTGCCGCTCACATAAGGCGTCTTGCAGCCCATTTTCTGGTTCACAAAATCGATCCAGGGCCCGGCAGCGTTCACCAGCACCCTGGGGTGGAGAGTGATCTCCTCTCCGCTGGCCTGGTCTTTGACAATCACAGCAGAGCCCTCTGCTGAAACCAGAGAAACATAATTGAGCGGGATCGCCTGCTGATTGGCTTCCACCGTGTCCAGGATCAGCTCCAGGGCAACCCGTTCCGGAGAGAACATGGAGCCATCGTAGTAGGTAGCCGTATAGCGGATTTCCGGATTGAGATCAGGGAAGAGCGCCAGCGACTGGGATCGATTGTGAAACTGGTGAGGTGGAACGGTCTTTTGGTCGCGGGTGAAAGCATCGTAAAAGGTCATACCCAGCTTGATGACCAGAGCGCCGCGTTCGGAAGGCTTATCCAGCAGTCTCAGGAATTTCAAAGGCGCGTTCAATAAACCGGAAAAGATCTTGAAGATGGGAAAAGTGGTAGGCAGGGGTTTGACAAGATGGGGCAGGTGTTCGATCAGCTGGTTGCGCTCCCTGACCGCTTCCCGCACCAGCCGGAACTCGCCGTTCTCAAGATAGCGGATCCCTCCGTGGACCATATGGGATGAAGCTGCGCTGGCGCCGGAGCAGTAATCCCCCCGGTCGATCAGGACCACATCAACCCCCTGCAGGGTCAGGTCCCGAAAAGTGCCAATGCCGTTGATTCCCGCCCCGACAATCAAGACATCCGGGTAAGGGTTATCCTTGAGTGCCTGCCAGCGCACAGTTCTTGAATTCATGATTCGTCCTGTTCGACCCAATTGAAGGTCCTGGTGACTGCCTTTTTCCACTCGCGGTACAGCTCTGTTGCTGCAGGGCTGT
Source organism: Anaerolineales bacterium (assembly GCA_024763275.1). Classification (GTDB taxonomy): domain Bacteria; phylum Chloroflexota; class Anaerolineae; order Anaerolineales; family UBA11858; genus B10-G9. Next base: position 29,866 of record JANTFT010000023.1, read on the forward strand.
CTGGATCCGGCTGCCAGATTTTATCCACCTGCCAGTTGCGTTTCATTTCCTCTTTGGTCTTCCAGAATCCCACCGCATAGCCCGCGGCGTAGGCCGCGCCCAGGGCGGTGGTCTCGGCTACTCGAGGGCGGATCACCGGCACACCCAGCACATCTGCTTGAAAAACCATCAGTAATTCATTGTAAACCATACCGCCATCCACTTTAAGGGCTTTCAGGGGAACGCCCGCATCAGCGTTCATGGCATCCAGCACTTCCCGGGTCTGAAAAGCGGTCGCTTCCAGGACCGCCCGGGCGATATGGCCCCGGTTGACATAGCGGGTCAGCCCGACGATGGCACCCCGGGCATCCGACCGCCAGTAGGGAGCGAACAAACCGGAGAAGGCCGGCACAAAATAGATCCCGCCGTTGTCTTCCACACTGCCAGCCAGGTCTTCGATCTCCGCTGAGGAGGAAATCATCTTCAGGTTATCGCGCAGCCACTGCACCAGAGCACCGGTAATGGCGATCGACCCCTCCAGGGCATAGACCGGCTTTTCCTCCCCGAAGCGATAGCACAGGGTGGTCAGCAGCCCATGCCGGGACTGAACGATCTCCTCCCCGGTATTGAGGATCATGAAGCAGCCGGTTCCGTAGGTGTTCTTGGCCTCACCGGGCTCAAAGCAGGTCTGCCCGACCGTGGCTGCCTGCTGGTCCCCCAGGTCTCCCGCAACGGGAATCTCTTCCCTGAAGGGACCCACAGCCGTAGTCTTCCCGTACACCTCTGCCGAGGAGCGAATTTGCGGCAGCATGGCCAGGGGCACACCCATGATCCGGCAGATTTCCTCATCCCAGTCCAGGGTTTCCAGGTCCATCAGCATGGTCCGGCTGGCGTTGGTGACATCGGTGACGTGGACTCCCCCTTTCGGGCCGCCGGTCAGGTTCCAGATCAGCCAGGTATCCATATTCCCGAAGACAGCCCGGCCCGCTTCCGCGGCTTCCCGTACGCCCGGGACATTAGCAAGGATCCAGGCGATCTTGGGGCCGGAAAAATAGGTCGCCAGTGGCAGGCCGACCTTTTTCCGGAAACGGTCCAGCCCTTCCTTTCCTGCCAGGCTGTGGATGAGCTGATCGGTGCGGGTGTCCTGCCAGACGACCGCGTTGTAATAGGGTTGGCCGGTGGTTGGGTCCCAGACCAGGGTGGTTTCACGCTGGTTGGTGATTCCCACAGCCGCGATATCCTCAGGTCCGGCCCCGGCAGCCTGGAGAGCCCCGACAATGACCTTTTCCGTATTAGTCCTGATCTCCAGAGGATCGTGTTCCACCCAGCCGGGTTGGGGATAGATCTGCTGGTGCTCGAGCTGATGGGCTCCCACCGGCTCCCCACTGTGGTTGAAGATCAGGCAGCGGGTGCTGGTGGTCCCCTGGTCGATGGCAGCAATATATTTTGTCATAGTTTCTTCTCCGGGACTTATAGTGCCCATCCAAGCTAAATCCAATTATAGCGAGGTCTGAACATCGTGTCTACTTACCTGCACCTTCGTGCAGGTAAGTGGTCCTCAGTGAATGGATTGATTGAAAAATAGTCCTAATTGGGAGGGATGGACCTGATGGATGCTGGACCTCATGGATACTGGACCTCCGAGGTAGAGCGGACCTCCGAGGTCTTCCAAGTAGGTCCTGAAATCAAAGAGCCTGCGGGTTAGCAGGCTCTGGTCCACTTAGTTCATGATTGCAGTTTCAGGGCACAAAAGGATCGTAACCCAGCTCGCATAGGGACTGTGTATTAACCTCCGCCCTAACTGAAAGGGTTGCACGCCATCCTAGGTATAACCCAAACCAGCATCTTGGGCGATATTCCAATCGGTCCCATTCCTTCAGTTCATCCTGAGAGATCTGCCTGATCGGGTTCGGGAGTCGTCTTCTCTTCAAACTCTGCTTCGGTTGGCAAGGCAAGATCTGTAATAACAACTGGCTCAAGCTGGGAAGCAGCGCAGGCACTGGCTAAACTTCCAAGAACCAGCAGAGTCATTATGGAAATGATGACCCCAGTATTTCATTGATCCTCCAACTTATCTGGCCTCCAAAACAAATATCTCAGGGGAAACAGCAATGATCTGTTTTCAAAACCAAACCGGGAAAAACCAACAAGAAACTGCCATCTTGAACCACTGGCTACCATTGGCAACCAGATAATTCAATGATCCACCGACATTCCCCTACTCAGGGGTGTCGACTCCAACTGGCTTTACACCTTCTCACCTATAACCACGGCAGCCAACCGCAGGAAAATCACTTCCGATAAAGGATACCTTCGTTTCCACCTTCTTCCCCCTGAGTGACGTATTTGAGAGTCCCATCATCCAGCAGCTCCAAGTATTCATAGACCGCTGGACTCACAGAATCCAAGGAAAAATTCGAGGCTTTGAACTCAAAGATATTACCGGTGATATTCACGAAAGTGATATCCCCGGTCAGAGAAAAATCAGGGATTTCAAACGTTCCGCATGGTTTGTTCAACTCACAATCAGACCCGAGATAAAAAGTGATCTGGAAATTCCCGGTGGTGGAACCTTCCCAGGTGCCTGCCAAATCCGCCAGGGAACCGTCTTGAGGGCCCTCGTCGGGCTCTCCCTCAGAGGTAATCCAGGAGACGGTTTCCCCCCGGTAGGTTTCAAAAAGCTGATCGAGAATTGCCTGGTAATCAGCCCCGGTGGCATAACGGATGTGAGTTGCCCCATTATTCAAAGGAACGGTCTGCCCCTGGTGATCTCCCGGCTCAGTGATGACATCAACCCCATCATAGGTCCAGTAAAAGTTTTCAGGGTTGGTTATCGCAGTTGAGGTAATCGTATCCCAGATCAGGAAGGGGCCGTTCCAGCCAATTTGAGTATTCCACATCCTAGCCACGTAGTTCACCCCTGGATCAGAAATTCCATTAATGATGGCAACATCGGCGGCGTCCACCAGATACTGGATAGCATCCAGTGGGACAATGGAAATTGGAACACCGGAGTTAATAACATATTTGGCGGCCTGGGCATCGATCCACATATTCCATTCCGCGACCTGATTGTCGATTTCATATGGGGCATCAGATAAATTCCCAGGGACCGTAAAGGCCCCCCCCATGATTACGACATTAGCGATGTTATCAATGATGCCCGGGTCCTGCTGCATAGCAAGGGCAATATCCGCCAGGGAAGCCATGGCGATCAAAGTCACTTTCTGGGGAGAACGATTGACCAGATCAACAATCAGCTGGGGACCAGGCTGCGTCTCATAATCCATAACCGGATCAGGTATCCCAAGATTCCAGAAATTGTCCGCCAAAGACCTCCAACCCTCGGGGAATTCATGTGAGTTGGGGTCCAGGCGTTCATCTGTGCCCAAGCCCAGAGCCGTTCCTTGTAGATCGAGCACATCATAAAGAAACGCCGCCCATTTATCCCGGGCGATCTCAGGATGGATCTCTCCTCTGCTGAGTACCACACCTATCAAGTCAACATTAGGATGCTTCTTGAGGAAAACCGTTCCCCCAATATCGCATGGCCCACCGCCGTGGGTATAGATCACGGGGATTTTCTCTTGGGATCTGTCCAGAAAGACAACCTCAGTGGGTGGAGGAGTCAAGCTTGGGGTAGGAACATCCTGGGTTTCGGAGGCTGGGGGGGGGACTGTAGGGGTGGGTGTCCGAGTTGGGTCCTGGACAACAATGATCACCGGTGTTTCCTTGGCAGGAGTACAGCCAATCAGCAAGCTTGTGATAATCACAAGCATCATGAGGAATACTGTGTGTTTTTTCATCTGCCTCTCCTCTACGATAAAGAACAAAGCCAGATTATCCCCCTCAACCAACGGATTTGTCGGAGTCCATCAAAAAAAGGGCGAGATTACCCTCAAATTTCCGCTATTTGTTTTTTCAACAACAAATAGCCAATAACCAGGGCTCTTTGTGAAAAGTATATCCTGCTAGATTTTTTCAGACAAGGGAAATTCTTGACAAAAACAGCCATTCGAGGATGGTTTCCCATAATACAAGGATACGGTTTTCTGGGAGGAAACCGTATCCTTGGCTATTTTTGGGGATCCCGCATCCAATGGTTATTAGTTATCCGTTTTTAAGAGCCAGAAATAAGCATATCCTGTGCCCATGAGCAGGTAGAAGAATACCCCCATCCAACCCATCGGAGCCATAACACCATTGATTGTAGCCAGTGCCACGAAAACGCCACCGAGAATGTGGCTGAGGCAAAAACCAATCACAATAGCTTTTCTTCCAGTGGAAGGTTGGGCATCGCGGGCAAAAAAAGCTACGATTGCATAATTGAACAGTGCCGCTCCGAGTGCTTGAGTTGTTGCTACTGTTCCAGCATTGATTTCAGCCATCCCGTACATACCCATCCAGGTTTCTGGCATGAACATGGCAGACAGACCATTGATTGTGGACATGAAGATCTGAAGAATGAACCAGTGTTTGAGTTTCATATTCTCTCCTCATATGAAAAGGATACGGGATCCACCTTTATTTCTTAAAAGCAAAAGCCATGTACCAGATCAGGAATCCGGCGTGCATCACAACCATGGTCCAGCCCATGATATTGAATAGACCGGCCAGTTGACCGAGTAAAATAAAAGTAGTGCTGATTAGATAATAGAGGAAGAAGCTGCGAACAGCCGCTTTCTGCAGGTCGGGGCTCTGGCTACCGCGGGCATACCACAGCAGGGTGCTGAACGCCAGCAGGGCGGAGCCAAAAAGCCTAGCCATAAATACCAGATGGGGAGGGGAGGCTACTCCGAAATTGCCTAATAAGAATTCTGTGTGGCGATGAATCCAATACCGAAGATCAGCTCGACAACAAAAGTGACGGTGAACAAGGCTTGCATATGTAACTCCTTTGAATGGATGGTTAACAGGACCTTCCGACAAAGGGATATTTTGAAAATAAGTTAAGCATCAGGGCATTACAACAAAAAATGAGGTGTGAATTGTGAAGATAAAGATCCTATTCCCCCTGGTTTGATGAAGATGTTGTACCTCAATGATTTCAGTATAGCATAAAAAATAGAATGGTTATACTTAGCTCTCGTTAAATGTTAGGGCAAAGTAATAATGTCTTATTGGAGGCTAATAGGACATGGCAGAGAATAGGACCATAGAAATGACAACCTCAGAGATCAAAAGACACGAAATATTGAAGATGTCAGAAGAGAAAAAGATCACCCAATAGCGGGAGCTCGCCAAGCAGAGGTAAGTGAGAGGCACTTCCGCCGATTGATACACAGGTACAGGCGGGATGGGCCAGCGGGGATCAGATCAGGGCACCGAAACAAACCGAGCAATAATGGGATGGCCGTAGAGAAGCAGCAAACGATCATTAATATCTTGAGAGCAGAATACGGAGACTTTGGGCCCACCCTGGCGAGCAAAAAACTGTGGGAATGAAATGGAGTCAAGGTGAGTAAAGAAACTGTTCGTCAGATCATGATCGCTGAAGGACTGCACAATCCTAAAAAACGCAAGATTGAAAAGGTCCGTCAAATGCGGGAGCGCAGAAAAAATCGGGGAGAATTGGTGCAAATCAATGGGTCCTATCATGATTGGCTGGAAGACCGGGTAGGGAAGGCTTGTTGGACAATATAATTTTGCCTTGACGAGGGAAAATCTTGCCAGCCTGGATCA